>CAZJIO010000074.1:7807-10772 GCA_964546035.1 uncultured Eubacteriales bacterium
TATTGCGGTCACAGAGGACGCGTTGAAATGCTCATTACTGTTTATGGTAGAACATCACATGGCAGTGCACCTTGGTTGGGGATTAACGCCATTTATAAAGCAATGCCTTTAATCGCTCGAATCAAAGATGAACTCTATCCAACCCTTCCAAAAGATGAAGATTTAGGGCAGGCTTCCGTTTCTCTTAATATTATTGAATGTTCTCCAGGCGCCTTGTCCATTGTACCTGATAAATGTATGCTTTCTTTGGACCGTCGCACACTTCCCGGAGAGACAGCTGTTTCTGCCATGGCGGAAATTCAAGCCATTATAGATGATTTAGCCAGCAAAGATCCTGAATTTAAAGCGGATGTTGTGGTTAAAACGGCGCTAGAGACGTCCTATACAGGCATGGCTTATGAGACTGAAAAAGTCATGTATCCCTGGAAAATCAGTAAAACCCATGGTTTTGTGAAAGCGGCGGCAGCAGCTCTTGAAGCAGTTGGCCAAACCGTCCAATATGGACATTGGGATTTCGGAACAGATGCCAGCAAGACCTGTGGTATTGATAGAAAGCCAACCATTGGCTACTCTCCCATGCAAGAGCAATATGCCCATACCCCATATGATAAATGTCGAACAGATTTTATGGAAACTGCACTGATTGGGAATGTAGCTATTTTCTTAAATGCAGTGGCACAAGACCCAGAAGCCTTTGAAAAAGTAGAGTGGTAAGGAGGTCAACCATGGATTTGATTATTAAAAATGGCAGAATTATATCTGCAACAGAAGATTATTTTGCAGACCTTGCCGTAACAGATGGCAAGATTTCAGCAATTGGTAAAAACTTTCCCGATGAAGGCGCAACAGTGATTGATGCCAAAGGGAAACTCGTTTTACCAGGAGCTATAGATGTTCATACCCATTTGGCCATGCCTTTTGGGGGAACGGTATCCGCAGATAGTTATTTATCCGGCACGAGAGCTGCGGCTTGTGGAGGTGTTACCACGGTATTTGATTATCCCGTTCAGAGAAAAGGGAAAACCATTATGGGTATCATCGAAGAGAAAAAGGCGATTTGTGAAAAAGAGGCTTGCATCGATTATGCCTTCCATTGCTGCATTACCGACCTGAACGGAGGTGCCATATTAGAAGAAATGGAAAAAGCGGTGGCAGAAGGTATTACCAGTTTTAAATGCTTTTTTGTTTATAAAAGGGAAGGCATGATGGTAGACGATGGAACCTTTGCGCGGTTACTACTTAGAGCAAAAGAGTTGGGTGCAATCATGAACATACATGCTGAAAACCCGGATTTAATCGACTTAAATGTGGAAAAATTCAAAAAAGAAGGTAAGTTGTCTCCTTGGTATCATTATCTGAGTCGACCTGAATTTGTAGAAGCAGAAGGGGATATGAGGGCTATCCATTGGGCTAAAAATTTGGAAGCACCTCTTTATATCGTACATATGGCGGATCAAGAAGGTTTAGAAGCGGCTATGGATGCCAAAAGAGATGGCTATGAAGTCTATGTAGAAACTTGCCCCCAATATTTAGAATTTACCAATGAAGTCTATAAAAGAGACGATGCAAGAAATTTCGTTTGTTCACCACCGATGAAAGGGCAAGCCAGTCAGGATGCTCTATGGAAAGCCATTAAGACAGGCGGTGTTGATACCATCGCCACAGATCACTGTCCCTTCCAGAGCTACGAAAAGGATTGGGGAAAAGATGATTTCACCAAGATTCCAAATGGTTGTGCGGGTATTGAAAATATGTATCCCTATATGCTTGCCGCTGCCAATTCAGGTAAAATTTCCTTTAACAAGGCGGTGGAGCTCTGTGCAACTAATCCAGCTAAGATTTTTGGCTGTACTGAAAAAGGCTCTCTTACCGTGGGAAAAGATGCAGATATCGTCATCTATGATCCGGAAAAGGATTTTACTGTGACCGTTGAGAGCATGCATTCTGACTACGATCATACCATCTGGGAAGGCAAACAATTTCATGGTTATCCAGTGATGACTTTTTCCAGAGGACGATTGGTTTATCAAGACGGTACTTACCTTGGAGAAGCGGGTTGGGGACGGTTTGTGAAACGAGAAGCAAGCTTAGTAAAATGTCGTTAGGAGGATGTCCTTTGGAAATAAAAGCACTGAATGCATTTACCCTTAAAAGTGAAGTGGCTGGTTGTTTACTTTGCCACAATGCACCTTGTACAAAGAGGTGTCCCCATGGTTTAGATCCAGCTCAAGTGATCAGGTCCTTGCGTTTTGAAAATAAATGCGGGGCAGCAGAGGCTGCAGGTAAGAGTGAAATCTGTGGGACTTGTGAGGAACAAAGTTGCCTAGAGGGGTGTATAAAAGGAAAGATCAATACCCCTGTACCTATTCCACAAATCCTCGAAACCGCTAGACAATTTACAACAAAAGTATCAAAGGGTCCAAAGGATTTAGCCATAACTTTTTGCGGCATTCCTTGTGAGAATCCCTTCTTCTTATCCTCCTCAGTGGTAGCGAGCAATTATGAAATGGTGGCCATGGCCTTTGAAATGGGCTGGGCAGGCGTTGCCTTTAAAACCATTGGCACCTTTGTCCCAGAAGAAGTATCTCCTAGATTTTCAACCATTGGCAAAGAAAACAATGCTTTTAATGGCTTTAAAAACATTGAACAGATTTCTGATTACACCTTAGAAGAGAATTTGGAAACTTTGAGACGACTCAAAAAAGCGTACCCCAGTAAAGTGCTGATTGCTTCGATTTTAGGTCAAAATGAAGAAGAATGGACGCATCTGGCAAGGCAAATGACTGAAGTAGGCGCAGATATCATTGAATGCAATTTTTCCTGTCCCCATATGACCGGTGAAGGGTTAGGGTCTGATGTCGGTCAAAATCCTGAATTGGTAGCTTTGTTTACAGCAGCAACAAGAAGAGGCACACATTTACCTATTTTAGCGAAGATGACACCAAACATAGGCAATATGGAGACA
>CAZJIO010000074.1:10787-20823 GCA_964546035.1 uncultured Eubacteriales bacterium
TTGCAGCTATGATGGCTGGTGCTACTGGCATTGCGGCTATTAATACCATAAAGAGCATCATGAACATTGATTTAGATGACTTTATTTCTGAGCCTCAAGTAGATGGTAAGTCCTGTGTAGGCGGCTACTCGGGAAATGCAGTCAAGCCCATTGCCTTACGTTTTATCCATGATATGAAGAAGCATCCTGAGTTGAAAAATGTTCCCATTAGTGGTATGGGTGGCATTGAGACTTGGCGAGATGGTGCAGAATTTTTTTTTTTTTTCTGCGCTAATCTTCAGATTACCACAGCGGTGATGCAGTATGGTTATCGGATCATAGATGATCTCATAAAGGGACTGTCCACCTATATTGGTGAAAAAGGATTTTCAAGTCTTCAAGATATGATTGGCATGGCATTGCCACAGCTGGTATCTGCGGATCAACTCAATCGGCGTTCCATTTCTTATCCTAAGATAGATCAAAAAAAATGTGTGGGTTGCGGTCGATGTTACCTATCCTGTCGAGATGGCGGTCATCAGGCACTGGAGATGGTGGTAAAGGGTAATGGACAAGGACCGAAATTAATACCCGCCCAGTGTGTTGGCTGTCAGCTTTGTGTGTTGGTATGTCCTGTAGGAGCCATTTCAGCAGGTAAGCGTGTTGATTCAGAGTTCGTCTAGATAAGGCAAATAATTATATGACAACTGCAAGGGCGCAGAGGAGTTTATCTTCTGCGTCCTTCTTTTATTGGGAGGTTTTAGACCATGAGTACAACGACAGAAATTCAAATTGATCATGTGAGTATGTCTTATAAGGTAAATAACGGTGAGGATGTCATGGCTTTAAAGGATGTGAGTTTAGACATTCGTGAAGGTGAATTCATTTCACTACTGGGTCCTTCTGGTTGTGGGAAAACCACTTTACTCCGTATTATTGCTGACCTGCTTCAACCCACTGCAGGGACTGTTTCTATCCGTGGGCAATCCCCTAGGGAGATTAGATTGCAGAAGAAATATGGTATCGTGTTCCAAAACCCAGTCCTTTATGACTGGAGAACAGTGAGAAGAAACATTTGTATGCCCATGGAAATCATGGGTGTACCCAAAAAGGAAAGAACTGCACGTATTGACAAAATGTTAGAACTGGTGGGACTTGAGAACTTTGGCTACAAATATCCCTTTGAACTCAGTGGTGGTATGCAACAAAGAGTGGGAATAGCAAGAGCTCTGGCTTTGAAACCTGAAATCCTACTCATGGATGAACCCTTCTCAGCATTGGATGAATTCACCCGAGAGAAATTAAACGAAGACTTACTTAGAATCTGGAAGAAAACCAATAAGACCATTGTTTTCGTTACACATAACATTCCAGAATCAGTCTTTTTATCGGATCGTGTGGTGGTGTTATCACCACATCCAGGGCGACTTTCGGCAATTGTTGACATTGATTTACCTCGACCTAGAGAGAATTCTATTAGAGAAACCCCAGAGTTTTATGAATATGTGGCTAAGATTAGAAGAAGCTTTGAGGGGGTGTGAGGATGACATCTAAAAAAGGAGAACGCGCTCTGGTAGGGTTGGTATGGATTTTAGGAATTATTATTTTTTGGGAACTAAGTGCTTTTATTTTAAAGGTTGTCCTTCAGGATGAAATGTCTGCTACCAAGTTACCCTATCCCCATGCAGTCCTCATCACCTTTTTAGCCAACTGGAAGACCCTATTAGAGGCGGGTGCCATAACCTTCTCAAGAGCTGCAATTGGATTTGCACTTGGGGCTGGTATTGGAATAGGTCTTGCGGTGGTTATGAGTTTATCTAAAACCATTGAGAGAATAGCCTTCCCCTATTTAATTGTTTCCCAAATGATTCCGGTACTGGGGCTTGCGCCTATTATTTTCAATATTGTGAGAGATATGAATACCTCTCGAATTGTTATAGCAGCTTATATCACTTTTTTTCCCGTTTCAGTGAATATGCTCAGCGGGTTAAGAAGTGTAGAACAAGATAAAAAGGACTTGTTGTATTCCGTTGCAGCTTCAAAATTCAAAGTTTATCAAAAGCTCATGTTTCCATTCTCGATGCCTTATTTATTTTCTGGCTTGAAGATCGCTGCACCTATGGCAGTGACTGCCTCTATTTTAGTGGATATGTTAGGGTCGAGCAGTGGTATTGGCGTTAAAATTTTGTATTCTTTATATTCTAATTCAAACGATGTATTTTGGGCCTCTGTTATTACAAGTGCTTTTATGGGCATTATTGGTTACTATCTGGTCATTGCTGCAGGTAAAATATTCGTGCCTTGGCAGGACCTAGCCACTCAGAAAGAAGGTGGACGCTCATGATCAATAAAATAAAAAATATTTTATGGCCACTTTCCTTTGGAATCGCATTCCTTTTGCTTTGGGAATTTGGATTTTTACATAAGGTCTTGGATTTAAAGCCTTTTCAGTTGCCAATACCAACTGAGATTGTTTCTACTTTATCCGATAATTTACCTAAAGCCTTGAAGGATTGTTGGGTAACGATATCCGGAGCCTTAATTGGAATGGTCATTGGATCCTTTATCGGATTTATGGTGGCTGTGGTTGCTACATTTTTCCCCAAGTGGGGATATGGTGGCATGATTGTTATTTCAGCCTTTAATGCAGTGCCTATTGTGGCACTTTCGCCCATTATGAACCGATGGTTTACGACGGGGATGGGCCAAAAAATCGGGGTAGTCACTGTGGTTTGTATGGCTGCCATGGCCATTAATGCCTACAGTGGCCTGAACAATTTGAAAGCCTTTTCCATCGATCTGATGCACACTGTTGCAGCCAGTGAATGGACCATCTTTAAAAAATTACGTTTGCCCAATTGCTTGCCTTATGTGTTTACAGCTAGCAAAATTAACATAGCTTCTTCCATTATTGCAGCCATTATCAGTGAATACTTTGCAGCTTCCACTTCAGGACTCGGGTTTGGCATCAAAGATAATTTGCGCAAAGCAGAGATGGCTATGGGCTGGTCTTATATTGTAGTAGCGTCCCTAGCAGGTATTATTTCCTACGGTATTATTTTATTGGTAGAACGCAATGCCATAAGATGGCATGCTTCACAAAGATAAATCAACTCACAAAAACATTATTTAAGGAGCGATTATGATGATGAAAAAAAGAAATTTAATGAGCCTATTAGCGGTGTTATTGTTGATATCCATGTTTGCTACAGGTTGCAGCACAAAGGAAACAACTCAAGAGGTGGCGACCACAGTAAAAGATACAACAGCAGCAGAAACGACTGAAGCAGCGATGGAAAAACCTGCTGAACTTGAAAAAATGACCCTTCAATTAAAATGGTTGCCACAATCTCAATTTATGGGCTACTATGTGGCAAAGGCTAAAGGGTATTATGAAGCTGAAGGAATCGATCTTACAATCCTTCCAGGTGGCAGTGATATCATTCCAGAACAACAGGTTTATAACGGCGTTGCAGATGTGGGCGTTACTTGGGTTTCAAGCTTGCTGAAGTATCAATCTCAAGGTTGGGAACTCACTCAAGTGGGTCAAGTGTTCCAAAAGAGTGCCATGCTTTTGGTATCAAAAGCATCAACAGGTATTAAAACACCAGCAGATTTAGCTGGAAAGAAAATAGGTTCATGGTTTGGTGGTAATGAATATGAAATCTATGCACTTTTAGAAGCTAATGGACTTGACAAAGACAAAGACTTAGAGTTGGTACAACAGGATTATACAATGAACCAATTAATTGGTGACGAAGTGGATGCAGCTTCAGCTATGATTTACAATGAATATGGTCTGCTCCTTGAATCAGGGTTGGCAGAAAGCGATTTAAGCGTCCTTAACATGAATGATGCAGGTGTTGCGATGTTAGAAGATTGTTTATTCGTTAACTCTGAATGGATTGCAAAAAATGAAGATCTGTATGTGCGTTTCTTGAGAGCATCCATTAAGGGTTGGGCAGAGGCTTCTGCAGATCCAGTGGCTGCTGGACAAGTGGTCTTTGATGTGGATCAAAGTGTATCCCTCGAACATCAAACTTATATGGCAAAGGAAATTGCTAAACTTGTCGTACCTGAAGGTTTTGATCCAGCAAAAATTGGTTACATCGATATGGCGGCTATTCAACAAACGGCAGATCTTGCATTTAAATATGGTTTGCTCACTGAAGCGGCTGTGATTTCAGAAAGTACCATTACAAGTAAGTATTGGGAATTAGCTACTGGTCAATAAATACATAGGGTTAATAAAGCATAAGCTCGGGGGCAATCCTCGAGCTTATTTTCATATATTTATATCATATTAATAAAATGCTATTGAAGTAATCGCATTTTGCTTGTAAAATGAAAAGTAAATGTATTTTTGGTAAAGCTTAGTCTAAATGGTATTGGTTCTAATAAATTTAATTGACAGAGATACCATTATAACTGAGATAAGGTGGGAAAGAGCCTATGAAAGAAATGACAAAAACGACTGAATACGGTGAGTTAGAAACCGTGACTATGAAATACCTAGAAATATTAACGAAAATGTATCATGATCATCTCATTGATTACGATTTTTTTGTCATTCACGCTGTTGCAAAGATTGATTACCTCAGCAAGCTGGGGATCGGAGAGAATCAGTATAGCAGAATCATATAGGGAGGCGATGGACAATAATGGACTCAAAGGCTAAAAAGGGTTTTCGGTATGAGACCCATTTACATACAAGTGAAGCTAGCCAATGTGCTGAAGCGACTGGAGCAGAAATGGTACAAGCTCACCTCGTAGCAGGATATTCAGGAATGATCGTAACGGATCATTTTTTTAATGGCAATTGCGCTATAAGTAATCATTACCCTTGGGAAGAACGGGTGCGAAGATTTTGCATGGGATATGACAGTGCTGTAAAAGAGGCAACGCATACGCCTTTTAAGGTATTTTTTGGATGGGAATATAATTACATGGGTACAGAATTTTTAACCTATGGGTTAGATCGACAGTTTCTACTTAATCATCCTGACATGTTATCATGGCCACTCCTAAAATATTTTGACAAGGTCCATGAGCAGGGTGGTTTTATATCCCACGCTCATCCTTTCAGGGAAGCCTCCTATATAGCTGAGCTTCGACTTTTCCCTGAATATGTCGATGCCGTGGAGGTCGTCAATTTAAGAAACGATAAACCAGCCTATGATAAAAAGGCTTTAGAATATGCAAAGCGCCATGGTCTATATCAAACACAAGGTTCCGATACCCATAAGACAGCGCCACTGGGTGGAGGTGGTATGGTCTTTGATTATGAGCTCCAAACGATACAAGATTTTATTAGGGCGGTAAAATTAAGATAAAATAAAGATTTACGAATAGAGGCCTGAGATAATTATCTTAGGCTTTTATACACAACAGATATGGGGGAGAAAACCAAATGGATATAAATGAAGACGCTTTGATGAACACATATAACATACCAGCAAAGGCATGGATAAGGTTTTGGGCAAGAACAGTGGATATATGGTTACTCAGTACAATCTTGATTTTTTTGTCGTATCTGCTCGTTCAAGAGTTAGAATATTCTTATATTTGGGTTATCCAGTGGGTGCTAACACCTTTTTTTATAATGGTTGTAGATGTTATTTATGAGGGCATATGCCTATCTCGATTTGGCACTACCTTAGGAAAATATATATTTTCTATTCAAGTGGTTCATGTAGAGGGGACGTATTTAAACTTTACACAGAGTTTAATCAGAACGGCTAAAGTGTGGTTGTTAGGCTATGCTCTTAATTTTCCCGTTGCCTCGATTGTTACTCGGATTGTCCAATTTACCGAATATGAAAGTTCGGGTTTTACATCTTGGGACAAAGAACAGTCATACCATGTCATTATTAAGAAGAAAAAAACAAAATCGGTTGGCTCGATTATCCTATTTCTTATGGTGATCATACTTCACATGTCCGTATTAATTTATACAAATGGGTCTCTTATGAGTCAAAGCTTTTCCACTAGTACCAGTGCCATGGAGCGTCGAGTGGAAAGCATGATGACTGATCAGGATTATCAAGGTATCATAGATTACCTAGAACAATATATGGACAACGATCATATAACAGATACTTTAGCGAATCAGCTAGGATATGCCTACATGACTATTGGGGCTTATGATCAGGCAAAGTCCAGCTTTTTGATGGGTGTTGAAATCGTTCAAAGTGATGAAGTGCTAGAAGCACTTTACAACAATTTAAGCTGGGCTTACTATAATTTAGAAGCCTATGAAGAAGCCCTGCTTTATAGTGAAAAAGGTCTAGAATTAGATCAACAGGATGCAACTTTATTTGTCAATTACGGCAATGCACTACTTGCACTTGATAGAAACGAAGAAGCAATAGGTGCCTATGAAGATAGTATCCAAGTGGACGAAGAAATTAAAGAGGCTTTTTATGGATTAGGTACGATCGCCTACAACGAAGAAGCCTATGAGACGGCAATTGATCATTTTGAAAAATACATTGCTATTGAAGAAGATGTGGAAGTTTATTGCTATTTAGCCCTTGCACACCTCTATTCAGATGAAACAACAAACACAGCAGAAATGTATTTAGACAAAGCAGAAGCCATAGATCCTGAATCTAGCGATGTGATCAACACCTTAGAAAGCTACTACTTTTATATAGGCGCTTATGATTTAGCCATAGAACTGTATGAAAAAGAGAAGGAAAAGAACCCTGATAATTATGAGCTGCTCTGCGACCTTTCTGAAGCTTATGGGTACAATGATCAAGAGGATATGGCTTTTGCAACAATTGAACATGCGATCTCAATACAACCAACAGATACCTATGCTTATACAATAAAGGCTGATCTGTATTATTGGCTTGATGATCAAGAAAGTGCTGAGCGGACTATTGAAGAAATGCTTGGAAATTCAAAGGATCAGTCCAGTGCCAATGGAGGTGCAGGTGAGTTTTACTACAATATGGCAAATTATCTCAAAGCCTTTCATTACTATGAATTAGCCATTGAAATTGACGTAGAAAACCAATTTTGTTATGAAAGAGCGGTCGCATCTCTGTATTATGCGAAAAGATATACCAGATGCCTTGAAATAGCTGACTTTGCCCTTTCCAAATTTGAGAATAGTACGATTGAATGGTATGCGGCCTTCGTCTATTCAGACTTAAACGAGCAAAATCTCGCTATTAGTCATTATATGAACGCACTGGTGCTTTTACCAGAAGATATTGATCTTCAAGTGAACATTGGCTGGGAGCATTATTATAAACAAGACTACAGCGCGGCAAGAGCTTGGGTACAAAAAGCACTTCTCCAGGACAATAGCTATGAAAGCGCAAAGGAATTAAGCAAAGCGATTGATGCAAAAGAACAACCCTTATTGACTCAGATTTCGAACTTTGTCGAAGACAACTATTTGTATTTCAAGAGCAATGATGCTTATCAACTACTGAAAAAAGATTTGATCCAAAAAGAAAATCAGTCCTTAGAAGACATTTATGATTTGTTCGGAACGGTATATAATCCGGAAGATGCTTTTACTTTTATCTTATCAGGAGATGATTATGCCCAGTATGAGGCCATCGTCAATGAAGAAACTGTTGATCATAAAACACTAGGTGAGGGACAAGAATACATACGCATTAACTCTTTTTTACCAACGACATCAAATGAATTTCTAGATATTATTGAAGGGATTGAAAACACCCAGGATAAAACCTTAATTATTGATCTAAGAGATAATTATGGTGGAGATGTTTTGAGTGGATGTAACATTTTAGATTTTTTATTGGAAAATTGTGTTGTTTGTAATTTAATTGATAAAGATGGTTATTCTAGTGAATATTATTCCGATGCAGCACAAATAGAGTTTAAGGAAATCTTTGTATTGACTAACGAGAATTCCGCTAGTTGTTCCGAACTTGTGACACTCGGTCTTAAAACCTATTTGGACAACGTTACAGTTATTGGTGAAACCACTTATGGAAAAGGTGTTGGACAAATTGTACTAGAAGATCAGGCGAGAGAATTTGTTTTTTTCCTTGTTAACTTTTATTGGAATGTAAGAGAGATTAATATTATGGATGTGGGCATTGAACCAGATATTAGAGTGGATAGTGACAATGTTGAAGATTATCTCAATAGGATTAATCAATTATAAACGTCTATTTAACAACTTACAGGGGGAATTATGACAGATCCACATAAGAGATATGAAAGAAGATATTTTCATTTTACGAGCTTATTGAAAGCGCAGACAGCAACCATTAACAAGATTATGAAAGGGCGCTTGATTGTTTTTTTTCTGGGTGCGCTACTGACTTTGGTTTTTTATTTTACATCAAACACGTATTTAAGCATAGGGTTTCTTTTGGCATCACTCCTATTATTTGTCTATTTAGTCCTGATGGCTGGTGATTTGGAAAGAAGAAGAACCCTTACATCATCCCTTCAAAAAATTAATGAAGACGCACTCAAGAGACAGGAAGGTAATTGGAAAAATTTTAAGGATGATGGCGTTGAGTTCAGACAGCTAGAACATCCTTTTTCGAATGATTTAGATTTATTCGGTAGAGGCTCATTGTATCAATGGACCAATGTGACCAGAACCTATTTAGGAAGAAAAAGATTTGCTCAAATGCTGAAAGAACCTTTATCAATTGCTCATTTGATGGTGGAGCGGCAAGAGGCAATTCTTGAATTATCTGCAAAGTTAGTGTGGAGACAACGCTTTCAAGCAGAAGGAGAAGCACTCACAGAAAAACAAAAGAATATAGAAGCCTTGTCAGCTTGGGCCAAAATAAGATATGCGTTCTATGATCAAAAGTGGGTTAGGTATCTGATTTGGATTTTGCCAATAGGCACAATGGCATTAATCCTCAGTTCCATATTCGGATTAGTCCACTATTTTGTACCATTAAGCGGTATACTCCTTCAAACATTGCTATTAAGATGGAAAAAGAGAGAGCATAAAGAAGCATTAGATACAATCTACCCTTATAAAAGGACCCTGACGACCTATGAAAACATGTTGAAAAGATTGGAAAAAGAAGATTTTAAGTCTGGATTGATCATAAAACTAAAAAAATCCATACAAACGGACTATAACCAAACCGCTTCATTTCAAATTAATCAACTAGGGAAAATAGCAGACGGTATTTCAAATCGATTGAATGCCATGTATCTGATATTAGATATTTTATTCCTATGGGATTTTCACCTCATGGTTGCATTAGAAAAGTGGAAGACTCAGACGGGTACTAAGATGATCACCTGGCTGGAGGCGATTGCTGAGATAGAAGCCCTCAACAGTTTAGCGGTTATCGCGTTTGACCATCCCAATTGGTGCTTGCCAACGATTGGCAAAGAGGCAGGTTTCACAAGCAAGAATTTGGGTCATCCCTTAATCGGTACAAAAGCCATCACCAATTCGGTTGATTTAAAGTCAGCAGCTACCTTACTCATAACAGGCTCCAACATGTCTGGGAAAAGTACGCTCCTTAGAACTGTTGGCATCAATTTGATACTAGCCTATACAGGGGCACCTGTTTGTGCAAACCAGATGTCTTGTGGCATAATGGACATCTATACCTGTATGCGGGTGAGTGATAACCTAGAAGAAAACATTTCTTCATTCTATGCAGAGCTCTTAAGAATCAAACAAATTGTGTCAGCCTCAAAGCAGAAGCGGCAGGTATTTTTTCTGCTAGACGAAGTCTTTAAAGGCACGAATTCAGAGGATCGCCACTTAGGCGCTAAGATGTTAATCAAACAACTTAACCTCCAAGGCGCAACTGGACTGGTTTCCACCCATGATCTAGAACTCGGTGCCATGGAAGCTGAAATGAACGGACAAGTCAGAAATTATCATTTTCGAGAATATTATGAAAATGACCAAATTCACTTTGATTATCTACTGCGACCAGGCATCTCAACCACTAAGAATGCCCTTTATTTAATCAAGATGGCAGGAATTGAAGTTGAAGAGTAGAATGGACAGGGGGACGGAGAAAGTGGACAGGGGGACGGAGAAAGTGGTCACGGGGACGGAGAAATTGACAAC
>CAZJIO010000075.1:0-4435 GCA_964546035.1 uncultured Eubacteriales bacterium
TGTACGGTGGTGTGAGAGGACGGTAAATAAAATAATTATTTACCTCCTACTCGATCTTACGCTTGAATAAATTTTGCCTGTAAGTTATAATGTTGCTAAGTTTATTCGGTAGAAGTAGTTAGATAAAGAGGTGAAGAGATGATATTAATAGCAACACTTAATTTGTTTGTTCATAAGACAGCGATTGTAGACGGTATGGAAGTCGATTCGATGAATACGATACAAGATCAAAGATTGGTTGTTGGAGAAAGTGCCATTTATTCTGCTTTAATGATCAAGGTATTGCAAGGTGAACCTTATGTTTTGGGTATAGCAGGTGGTATAAGTGGCCGATTTATTAAGAATTTTATGGATAAGAATCGGATTAAATCGGATCTACTCTGGAAAGAACGGGAGACGAGATCGGTCCTAAAAATTATTGACTCAGTTCAGATGACTGAAACAACTTTCGTAGATGATACCTTTAACTATGACGAGTTAGATTTGAAAAATCTTAAACATAAATTTTTGGTTAAGTTGAGAGACGCGAATACAGTCATTATTAACAGCATGTCATTGCATGACGAAATGCCTCAGCGGATATTACATGAACTATTTCTTCAGACAAAAGAGCATCAACAAAAGGTAATCATCTCCTTAACAGGTGAAGAACTCAGAAAAGCTTTAGCTTTCAGTCCTTATGGCGTTGTCATTCAGGAAGAGGATCTGAAGGAGTTGTTAATTCAAGAATTTCAAGATGAAGTCATCCTCATTGAAACATTGCAAAAATTAGCCCTTCAATATAACATCAAGTACTTGGTGTTTGATAATAAGAAAAATAAAAATATTTATGTGTTCAGCAAAAACAAGATTTGCAGTGCTAAATATGGTAAATTTGTCAAAGATATGGAAGAACAAGGGAGTAAAGATTTGCTCGTTGGTGCTTTAGCGATTTCGCTATCAAGAAAGTATGAGATTGAGAAAATAACCAAGCTTTTAGCTGCGATTAAAGGTGCAATGAAGTGGGAGGAATATCCGAAAGTCTGCGCAAGAAAAGATGTGGATAACCTGTATCATAAAATGAAGCTGGTTGAGATTTATAATAGTAACAGCGATCATGTGGAGCTAGAATGAGATGGAGAATGCCTATAAAACGGTTCTAGAAGAAGTTGAAACAACCATCACTGAAAAGAAATCAAAGTTTATTTGTTCTATGAAATCGGTCCATACTGAGGAAGAAGCTTTGTTGTATGTTGCAAAGATAAAAAAGAAATATTTTGATGCAAGTCACCATTGTTCTGCTTTTATCGTTGGATTTAGTGAAGCCACCTTAGAGCGCTATAACGATGACAGAGAACCATCGGGTACAGCAGGTAAACCCATGATGGAGGTTCTAAAAGGTGCTGGTATCAAAAATGTAGTTGCGGTGATTACGAGATATTTTGGAGGTGTATTGCTGGGGACAGGTGGTTTGATTAAGGCTTATACACAAAGTATTAAGTGCGCCATAGAGCAGGCAACTTTATACGAAAAAATATTATGTGAAAAGATCATTGTAGACACAGAATACAGCATGCTTCCTAAAATTGAATACGAAGTGCTCCAGAAGCATCAAAGGGTGTTTGAAATCATTTATTCAGATAAAGTAACCATTATTCTGTTAATCCAAATACCATTTGTAGAAGAATTAAAGAAAACAGTTATGAATTTAACCAATGGGCAGTGTGGTATCCACTCAGACGGGCTGTATTATGTCTCGCAGATTGATAAAGAAGTTCAATTAGAAGAAATTGCATCATTATGACAAAAAGCAACAAAAACATTTGAAAGTAACTGTTAATGTTGCTTTTTTTTTGTTATAATCAATACATGATTACAGTGTCAAAAGTATATAGTTGTTCTTTTCACTACAATATATAGTGTATGAACGCTTTAATCATACACTGTATATTGTAGTGAAATTAGAACAACTTACTTTTGACAGTGTAATCATTCAGATAATAATCGATACACCTAGGTGGAAAACATGAAAAATGAGACTTCAAAAACATTAAATGCTTTGAGGATGGGTGTCATACCCAATATCCTGCTCCAAGAATTAATGGTTGGGCGAGAGAGCGAGCTTGAAGAATTTGACCATTTATTTCACGGGATTAAGCAGGACGGCTGTAGCTCTGTCAAGTTTATAAAGGGTGAATATGGCACAGGAAAATCCTTTCTGTTGCAATTGCTCAAGCAGAAGGCTTTAGCAGAGGGTTTCGTTGTCGCCACAATTCCCATCACGGGTGGTTTTAATTTGAGTAAATTTGATAGTTTTTATGTCGAAGTGATGGCGCATTTAGAATCAGAGTCTAGCACGGTACATAAAGGAACGAGTTTTGAGGAAATATTTGAAAATTGGATTAAAAGCATTAAAAAAGAAAAAGCTATGATGGGAGCTATGCAGGACATTACGAGTGTTATAGCTACTTTGAATGCGTTTAATACTGCTTTTTCATTGGTCTTACTGACATATATACGGGCGAAAATCAGTAACAATGAAGAGCTGGCTAAAATAGCAGCCGCTTGGATCAAAGGGGATAAGAACGTTTCTTATGAACTGAAGAAGCAATTAAATGTTAAGGGGTCCGTGGATATTGAAAATGCCGTCAGCATTTTTAGAGGCTTTGCGGCTATGCTGGGACTAATGGGGTATTCGGGACTCATTATCCTAGTTGATGAATTGGAATTGATTATGAACAATCGATCAGATACTAGAATGAAATCCTATGCAAACATCAGATATATGATGGATGCCTGCGGCACGGGAGAATTCGAGAAGTGTGGGTTTGTATTTGCCGGCACTCAGGAGCTGTTTCAAAATGACGAAAAGGGCTTTAAAAGCTATGCTGCTTTAAATCAAAGGATTGGATCCTTGATTCCTCATGGGAAACATGAGGTCCGAAATTTAAGACAACCCATCGTTACCTTAAAAGCCATAGAACCTATCCAATTTTTAGAAATGACTGACAAAATAATGGCATTACACCTTGAGCATTACCAATATACCACCCAAGTTGAAGCCCAGTCACTGCATCACTTGGCTTTCATTGAATGTGAAAAAATGAGCAAGGGAGAACCTATAACCATTAGAAACTTTATAAAGAAGCTTCTTGAGATATTAGATTTAATGGAAAAAAGGCCAGATTTGCCCATATTTAAGGCAAAAGTAGCCGGTTTAAAAAGACAATAAAAAATCTTTTTAAAATGGGTTGAATCAGTTTTAAATATGTTGTATCATGTTTTTATAAGGTAGATTCAAGACGATAACAATTCAACTACTTCAATTCATTAGGAGGCACATTTTATGAAAGAATTTTTTAAGGGTATTGGAAAAGTTAACTATGAGGGTCCAGATTCAACGAACGTATTAGCATTTAAATATTATGATGCAGAAAAGATGGTTGCCGGCAAAAAGATGAAAGATCATCTCAGATTTGCAATGAGCTATTGGCATACAATGACAGGCGGCGGCTCTGATCCTTTTGGTAATCCAACTATGGATAGAGAGTACAACACCCTTTCAGGTATGGAATTATCTAAAGCACGTGTTGATGCAGCTTTTGAAATTATGACAAAATTAGGTATTGAATTTTTCTGCTTCCATGATTTAGACATAGCGCCAGAAGGCGATTCTCTACAAGAAAAATTAGATAATTTAGATGTAATTGTAGGATTAATAGAAGAAAAAATGAAAGAAACTGGCATCAAATGTTTGTGGGGTACAACCAATGCCTTTAGTCATCCAAGATTCATGCATGGTGCTTCTACATCACCAAATGCTGACGTGTTTGCCTTTGCAGCGGCTCAAGTTAAAAAAGCGATGGAAATCACGCAAAGACTCGGCGGAGAAAACTATGTATTCTGGGGCGGTCGTGAAGGTTACGAAACACTTCTAAACACAGATACTGCATTAGAGTCAGACAACCTAGCAAAATTCCTTAGAATGGCTAAAGATTATGCTAAAAAAATCGGTTTTACAGGACAATTTTTAATCGAGCCAAAACCCAAAGAGCCTACAAAACATCAATATGATTTTGACACGATGACAGTTCTAGGCTTCCTTAGAAAATACAATTTAATTGACGACTTTAAAATGAACATCGAAGCAAACCATGCGACACTTGCTGGACACACTTTCCAACATGAATTAAATTTCTCTAGAATCAATGGCGTCCTTGGTAGTATCGATGCTAATCAAGGGGACACCTTATTAGGCTGGGATACAGATCAATTCCCAACAAATATTTATGATGCGACTTTATGTATGTATGAAGTCCTTAAAAACGGTGGTATTTCACCTGGTGGTTTGAATTTTGACTCTAAAGTAAGAAGAGGTTCTTTCGAACAAGACGATATTTTTATTTCTTACATTGTTGGAATGGATACGTTTGCTAAAGGATTATTAGTAGCAAAC
>CAZJIO010000075.1:4445-5395 GCA_964546035.1 uncultured Eubacteriales bacterium
GAGCTTTATACAGATGCTGTATTAGAAAATTTTGTTAAAGATCGCTACTCAAGTTATTCAACAGGTATTGGTAAATCCATCGTTGAAGGTACCACTTCCTTTGAAGAACTAGCGGCTTATGCTTTGGAACATGATCATGTTGTTAACAAATCTGGACGACAAGAAATGTTAGAAGATATCGTGAACAGATACATTTATAAAAGTCATTCAAAATAACTTGAAGTACTAAAACTGAGGATACACAAACGCGTGTATCCTCGATTTTAAAATGGAGCGCAAGGATGCTAAAATCAACTGCACTTACCCAAGAACAAATCAAAGAAATGAACAGAGTAAAAATCATTAAAATTATCAAAGATCGACAAGAGATTACCAAACAAGAAATTTCTGAGATATTGCACTTGAGTATTCCTACAGTCACAACCAATATCAATCAATTGGTCGAGGAAGGGTTGGTAGAAGAAGCGGGTGTCGCAAAATCTACAGGTGGTAGAAAGCCTATTGTACTTAAATTTGTTGAAAATGCCCGATATGGCATAGGCGTTAACATATCCAGTAGCCAAGTTGATATTTTAATGGTTAATCTTGTTGGCAAACTTATTGGGACTGAAAGTTTTGCATACCAAGCTGAATACAGTTTTCAGGATGTTCTTAATCGACTAAAAGACGAGATCTTTGCTATGATAGAAAAATTTCAAATTGACAAGGGTAAAGTTGTTGGTGTTGGGATCGCTCTTCCAGGGTTAGTGGATGATGACAGGTTGGTTCTTGAATATGCACCTAATATTGGTGTCAATGATTTTTGTTTTAAGGATTATGAAAAAGAATTGGGACTTAAACTCAGTATTGAAAATGAAGCCAATGTAGCGGCATTTGCTGAGCAAATTATGGGTAATGCAAGGGACAAAAGCAACATCGTCTACGTTTCTATTACCGAAGGTGTTGGAACG
>CAZJIO010000075.1:5405-17378 GCA_964546035.1 uncultured Eubacteriales bacterium
ATTATCATTAATAACCACATCTATAAGAGTAATCAAAAAAAAGCCGGTGAATTTGGCCATATTAGAGTGTCTGATGAGCCCAAAGCCTGTAAATGCGGTAGATTGGGTTGTTGGGAAACTTTTGCTTCAAGAAATGCTCTGGTTCATTTTTATTGTGAAAATAAAAATCTAACAGACTCCTCTTTGGTTGAGGTTTTTGCGGCCTATCATGCAGATGACCTAGAAGCAAGAAAAGCCCTCGAAAAATACATCATGTATTTATTTATGGGTATTGAAAACATCGTTCTGGCTTTAAATCCTGATTATGTGATCATTGGTGGCGAGTTAGGGCGCTATGATGTTGAGATTATGGAACTAGCCAAGGAGACCATCCCATTAGTGGGTGATTATCTTGAGTATGAAGGAACCAAAATACTTTTCTCAGGCTTGAGTAGTGAGGGAGCGTTAATGGGTTCTGCCCTGTTGCCTCTGGAAGAAATATTTAATTACAAAAAGAATGTCATTTAGTCCAATCACGTTAACTTTAGTTAAACTCTTATAAAAGGATGGTAGACACATGTACTATTTAGGCATTGATTTAGGGACCTCCTCTGTGAAGGTTTTAGCCATTAATGATCAAAATGAAATTGTTGGAGACGCTTCAAAAGAATATCCAGTGTATTTCCCACAAGATAAATGGGCACAACAAGATCCAGCGGATTGGTGGGAGCAAAGTGTTGAAGCTATTAAAGCACTTATGGTTCAATGTAACATTGGAGCTAGTGAGGTACGTGCCATCGGGTTTAGCGGCCAAATGCATGGCTTGGTAGCTTTAGATGAAAGTAATGAGGTTTTATTTCCATCAATTCTATGGTGTGATCAAAGAACAGAACAAGAGTGCGATGACATCACAAACTATTTTGGAAAAGACAAACTAAGAGATTATACAGGTAACAAAGCCCTCACTGGTTTTACAGCGCCTAAAGTGTTGTGGGTTAAGAAAAACTGGCCAGAACTTTTTGCTAAAATCAGACACATCATGCTTCCTAAAGATTATGTACGTTTCAAACTGACAGGGGATTATGCCATTGATTTATCGGATGCAGCGGGTATGCTCATGTTAGATGTTAAGAATAGAACTTGGTCTAAAGAAATGTGTGATTATTTAGAGATTAATGAAGCTGTACTACCAAAGTTGTACGAATCCTATGAAGTAACAGGGGTTGTTACTGAAGATGTAAAGAAACAATTGGGATTGACAGGCGAAATTTTAGTGGTAGGTGGAGCCGGTGATCAAGCGGCTGGAGCTGTAGGCACAGGCACGGTAAAAGAAGGCATTGTATCGGTTACCTTGGGTACTTCAGGAGTGGTATTTGCAGCCCATGAGACTTTTGCTGTGGATGAAGACTGTCGACTACATGCATTTTGTCATGCCAATGGTAAGTATCATTCCATGGGTGTTATGCTTTCGGCTGCTAATTGTTTGAAGTGGTGGATAGAAACCATTCATAAGGGTTCTGATTTTGAAGAAATGCTTAAAGAAGCTGAAGAGGCTACAAATGGGAATGGAAAGCTTGTCTTTTTACCTTATTTGATGGGTGAAAGAACGCCTTATGCAGATGCAGACGCTAAGGGATGCTTTGTAGGTATGGATATGAATACGACAAGAGGCCATATGACGAGAGCGGTTCTTGAAGGGGTGTCCTTTGGGTTAAGGGATTCTTTAGAAATATTAAGAGATCTCAAAATACCAATCAATGAAGTACGTGTTATAGGTGGTGGTGCAAAAAGTCGACTATGGAAACAAATTCTTGCAGATATTTTCAAGGTTGAAATTCAAGAAATTAACACCAATCAAGGCGGCGGACTTGGCGCGGCAATCCTTGCTGCTGTAGGCGCTGGTCGTTATAAAACCGTTGAAGAAGGCTGTGATGCGATGATTTCTGTGGTGAATACTGTTAAGCCTAACGCTACTAGCAGTGCGGCATATGATAAAATCTATCCTTTGTACAATGGTTTGTATAAGGACCTTGAAAAGTGGTTCAAGTTATCAGCTCAATAATTCCAGAAAAACTTTAACAAGTCAACGGGGCACATTGATAAAATATTGGCGCCTAATCTATGCATTTATGGTTGACATCAGTAGGCAGATGCATTAATATTACTGCTGTAAACCATGCATATTATTTCAATTTTGGAAGGAGTATTATCAACAATGAATTTAGATATTAGAGCAATTAATACCATTAGAATCTTATCCGCAGAGGCTATTCAAAAAGCCAATTCAGGTCATCCGGGCTTACCTATGGGTGCCGCACCTATGATTTATACATTATGGGCTAAACACATGAAACATAATCCTAAAAATCCAAAATGGATCAACAGAGATCGTTTTGTATTGTCAGCAGGCCATGGATCGATGTTACTTTATTCTTTATTACATCTTTTTGAATATGGTCTACCCATGGAAGAATTGAAAAAATTTAGACAATTAGGCAGTAAAACGCCTGGCCATCCAGAATTGGGCCACACGGTCGGTGTAGAAATGACAACAGGACCTCTTGGACAAGGTATCGCTACAGCAGTTGGTATGGCGCTAGCGGAAAGCTATATGGCTTGCCAGTTTAATAAAGATGGCTATGAAGTGATTGACCATTATACCTATGCTTTAAGTGGTGACGGTTGTATGATGGAAGGTATTTCGGGTGAAGCGGCATCTTTAGCAGGAACGTTAGGTTTGGGGAAATTAATTCTGTTTTATGACTCCAACTCCATTTCAATAGAAGGCCATACAGACATCGCTTTTAGAGAAGATGTAGCAAAAAGATTTGATGCTTATGGTTGGCAAGTGATTGAAGTTGCAGATGGTAATGATATTTCTGCGATTGAAGCAGCAATAGAAGCTGCTAAGAAAGAAATTCATAGGCCAACGATGATCAAAGTAACAACACAAATTGGCTATGGTTGCCCAGCTAAACAAGGGAAAGCTTCTGCTCATGGTGAGCCTTTAGGTGATGCAAATATCACTGCTACAAAAGAATTTTTAAGCTGGTCTGATGATGCTTTCACAGTGCCAAGTGATGTTAAAGAAGGTATGAAGCAGGTTGTTGCTTCATTAGAAGATCAAGAAGCTACATGGAATACTTTGAGAGTAGCTTATGGTCAAGCCTACCCTGAACTTTCCCTTGAACTTGATCGTTGGTTGAGCAACGCATACTTGGAAGACATTTTATCAAGTGAAGGTTACTGGAATTACGAAGGTAATAAAGCTACCAGAATTTCTTCTCAAGAAGTGCTTAATAAATTATCTAAAGTAGTGCCAAATCTAATTGGAGGTTCTGCAGATTTAGCACCTTCAACAAAATCCCTTATGGATAACAGGGGTCATTTTACAACGGAAGATCATAGTGGTTCTAACTTACATTTTGGTGTTAGAGAACATGCTATGGCTGCAATGGCAAACGGAATTGCGATTCATGGTGGGTTGCTACCTTATGTTGCTGGGTTCTTTGTATTCAGCGATTATATGAAACCTTCTATGAGATTGGCGGCTCTTATGAATTTGCCAGTTACTTATATTATGACTCATGACAGTATCGGCGTTGGTGAAGATGGACCGACACATCAACCCATTGAGCATTTATTAATGCTTAGAAGTATTCCTAATTTTAATGTGATTAGACCTGCGGATGCAAAAGAAACAGCTGCAGCATGGTATATTGCTTTAACCAGTAAAAAAACACCAACTGCCCTTGTTCTATCCAGACAAAACTTAAAGCAATATGAAACCAGTGGTGAAGGTCTATATAAAGGTGCTTACATTTTAAAAGAAGCATCAAAGAACACACCGGATGTGATTTTAGTAGCTTCTGGATCAGAAGTTGAATTAATTTCAAATGCAGCTATTGTATTAGAAGAAAAGGGTATTGCAACGAGAGTGGTTAGTATGCCTTCCTGGAAATTATTTGAAGATCAAGACAAAACTTATCAGCAATCTGTATTACCAAATAACGTTAAGAAAATGGCAGTTGAAGCAGGTACAACTTTAGGTTGGCATAAATATGTGGGTAGTGATGGACTTGTCCTTGGAATTGATACTTTTGGTGCATCAGGACCTGCAGAACAAGTTTATGAAATGATGGGCTTAACAGTAGAAAACGTGGTTAAACAAGCCGAAGAATTGGCGAAGTAACAGCAACTTAATTAGATGAAAAGAGGAGAAAACAGATGAAATTTTTTATTGATACGGCAAATGTAGATGAAATACGTGCAGCTAACGACCTAGGGGTCGTTGCTGGTGTTACAACAAACCCTTCACTTATTGCTAGAGAAGGAAGGGTCTTTGAAGAAGTTGTAAAAGAAATTACAAGTATAGTGGATGGTCCTATTAGTGCAGAAGTTATTAGCTTAAATTATGAAGGTATGGTCAAAGAAGGCCGTGAGTTAGCTAAAATTCACAAAAATATCGTTATTAAAGTGCCAATTACAGAAGATGGTTTAAAAGCAGTTAAGATTTTTACTGCTGAAGGTATTAAAACGAATGTCACATTGATTTTCTCTGCACCTCAAGCGCTAATGGCTGCTAGAGCAGGCGCGACCTATGTCAGTCCTTTCTTAGGTAGATTAGATGATGTTGGAGCAGTGGGCATGGACTTGGTATCAGATATCGCAGTGATCTTTGATATCCATGGTATTGAAACTGAGATCATTGCAGCAAGCATTAGAAACCCAATTCATGTGCTAGATGCTGCTAAAGCAGGATCTCATATTGCAACAATTCCTTATAGTGTAATGAAGCAATTGTTAAAGCATCCATTAACAGATTCTGGTATTGAAAGATTTCTAAAAGACTGGGAAAGTGTTCCTAAATAAAATTGTCATATTTGAACAAATATTAGGTGCTTTTCATGGTGCTTATATTTTCACAAAATCCATAAGCACGTGTTCATAATAAAAAAGTGCTAAGGGTGTTAGTTATCTTATACAAAATAACCTTATTTTTTTCGAAAATAGCAACGAAAATGCTAACTGGCTGTTGATTTATACTAAAGAAAAGGCTTTCTACCGCCTTTTTTTTAATGTCAATCGAAAAATTATATATTTTATATAAAAAACTATTGCATTAGCTATTTCTATTTGGTATAATGTAACACGTCAAGGACAATTTTTTCGGACTTATATGCTAGCAGTTAAGCGGGGATTAGTATCGTAAGTTTGAGAGAATTAACCAACAAAAACAAAAACATATCTATTATCTTAAGGAGGAAGTTATTTTATGAAAAGAATTATCGCTATTTTACTTGCCCTTACATTGGTCTTAAGCCTTGGTGCTTGTAAAGAAAAAGATCCAGTTGTAGACACTACTGAAGCAACAACAGCAGCTCCTACTGAGCCAGGTGCTGAACCTACAGAACCTGCTGCAGTTACATTTGAAGGAAAGACACTTGTTATTTGGTCTTTCACAGATGAATTAATTCCAGCTGTTGAAGCATTCAAAGAAAAGTACAAATGTGAAGCTGAATTAAACATTATTCCTACAGCTGATTATCCAGCTACAATCAAACCAGCTCTTGCATCTGGCGTTGGTGCTCCTGACGTTTACACAGCAGAAGCTGCTTTCGTTGAAGAATTTGTTAACAATGGTTTCTTTACTGACTTAGCAGCTCTTGGTGCTGCAGGTTGGGACGCAGACTATACACCTTATGTATACGACGTTGGTGTTGACTATGATGGCGTTTTAAGAGCTCTTTCATGGCAAATGACACCAGGTGGTGTATTCTACAGAAGAAGTATCGCTAAAGAAGTTTTTGGAACTGACGAACCTGATGAAATCAGTGCTTTATTAGCAGACAAAGACAAATTCTTTGCAGCAGCTGACAAATTATCAGCAGCTGGATACAAAATCCTTCCAGATGAAGGCGGTTTCAGACATTTTGCTAATGCTAGTCAAGAAGCATGGGTAGTTGATGGCAAGTTGAATTTCTCTGATGAAAGACAATCTCAATTTACATATGCTAAAAAATTAAGAGATGGCGGATACACTGCACTTGCAAATGAATGGTCACCAGCATGGTTTGCAGGAATGCAAGGACCAGTCACAGTTGGAGAAGGCGGACCAGAAACAACAGTATTCGCTTACACATTACCAACTTGGGGCTTACACTATGTTTTAAAAACATCTAAACCAGAAGGCGCTGATGCTAACCCAACTGCTGGAGACTGGGGCCTTGCAAAAGGACCAAACCCATATTCATGGGGTGGAACTTGGTTAGGCGTATATGAAGGATCTGAACAAAAAGATATGGCGTTTGCTTTCTTAAGAATGATGACTCATGACGAAGAATTCTTATTACCTTGGTTATTAGAAACTGGCGACGTAACATCTATTAAATCAATCCAAGATCAATATGTTGACGGATTTACTGAGCCTTTCTTAGCTGGACAAAACCACGTAGCTGCATTTGTTGAAGCTGCTGGCGACATCAAGGGCGGAATGCTTACAAAATACGATCAAGACTTCAATACATTCTTTGGAGCTGCTCAAGGTTCTTATGTAGACGGTTTAATGACATTTGACGAAGCTGTTCAAAGCTTTAAAGATGCTGTTGCTGCTGCTTATCCAGAAGTTATAATTGAATAGTTTTAACTAGGGTTAACTAGGGTTAACTAAATCACAGTTATAATAATAATTTTTAAATTCATAAAGGGCTAGCAGGCATATTGCTAGCCCTTTATATCTTAGTAAATGGAGGTTAATATGAAAAAAAGAAATCTATACGGGTATTTTTTTATCGCTCCATTTCTGTTAGTATTTTTAGCTCTTTCAATTTATCCTGTATTATTAACATTTTTTTATACTTTTACAAAATTTGATGGTTATTCAAAGTATGAGATTATTGGTGGAGATAATTGGAGTAGACTTCTAAAAGATAACTTTTTTTGGGAGGCGCTAGTAAATACTTGGAAAATTTGGGGAGTCAATATCATTATTCAGTTAGGTCTTGCACTCATACTGGTTATGATTTTTTCTGATATTTCTTGGAAGATTAAAGGCGTTGGCTTTTTTAGAATGATTTTTTATCTACCAAACTTAATCACTTTAGCATCAGTTGCTATGCTCTTTTCAGCGCTTCTTGACTGGAAATATGGTGCTATCAACCAATTGCTCATGAAATTTGGTTTGATATCTGCTGAATTGAATTTTAAAGGCGTGCCACATTTAGCACAAAATTCCGTAGCAGTTATTCAGGCATGGATGTGGTTCGGTAATTCCTTCTTATTCTTAATGGCTGGGGTTACTGGCATATCAAAAGATTATTTTGAAGCTGCAAAAGTGGATGGAGCAAATAGAGCACAGATGTTTGGAAAAGTAACTATGCCTCTCCTTAGACCTGTTTTACTTTATGTAGCCATTACCTCTTTAATTGGTGGTATGCAAATGTTTGAATTACCAATGCTCTTTACTGATGGTGTTGGAAGTCCAAAAGGTGCTTTGAACACAATGATTCTATGGATGTTCAATCAAGCATTTAAGTTCCAAAGTTTTGGCTATGGAGCTACAGTTGCTTATGGCGTATTCATAATTACTGCAGTATTCTCAATTTTATCTTATAAGATGATGTACGGATCCTCAAAGAAAGGTGGTGCAAGCGACGATGTCTAAAACTAACACTCTCAGCAATCACACGACAAAAACGCAAATAGAGAAGGGTATCATCTATGTGTTTTTAGCGATATTAGTACTTCTTTGTGTGGCACCTTTTTATCTGATGATTATCAGTGCAACGCGTTCCGCTGCACAAATACAAAATGGTTTTTCATTTATGCCAGGGACTGCCTTTAAAGAGAACTTAGACACTTTAAAGGAATATGTGGATATCTGGAGAAGTTTAACGAATAGTGCTACAATTGCAATTACAACGACTATTTTAACTTCTTATTTTGCTGCTTTGACAGCACATGGACTTCAGTTTTATGAATTTAAAGGCAAAAAGATTATATTTACAGCAATGCTGATTATGATGATGGTTCCAGGTCAATTGGGTTTAATTGGTTACTATAACTTGGTCTTTAAATATGGTATGTTGGATAGTTACTTACCATTGATTATCCCTTCCATAGCTAATATATTTGGTATATTCTTTATTAGACAATATATGGCGACTACGATTCATCCTGCGCTTATAGAAGCAGCTAGAATTGATGGTAGCAACGAATTGAGTATTTTTCACAAAATCATATTACCTCTAACGGCACCAGCAACTGCAACCATTGCAATCATGGGCTTTATTGGGAACTGGAATAGTTATATCATGCCTAGAATCTTACTGACTTCATTAGATAAGAGAACATTACCTGTAGCCCTTGGTGTGCTTAAAGGTTCTCGTGTTTTTCAAATGAATTTTGGTGCAGTATATGCTTCAATTACAATATCTGTTATTCCCATTATTATTGTGTTTATTCTAGCTTCTAAATACATCGTTAATGGTATCTCTTCAGGTGGTGTAAAAGGTTAGAAGACCAGTAGGCCTATGATATGAGGCTACAAGTAGGCAATGGTCTTAATTTAAATGATTAAGACCATTGTTTTTTATTATAGGATAGATTAAAACTAAATGAGAACTCAACAAAGTGAATGATTCTAAAAACGGGGGTCTAAACTAAAATGAAGAGCACAAAAGTTCAGAAAATAGATCAAAAGAAAAAGAATAAATTCAAACCGACACATCTATTGAGCGGAATTTTTTCATCCGTTTATAAAAAAGTTATGGCTACATTTATACTCAGTATGGGCATATCACTCATTACGATTATTTTGATGTTTAACGCTTCTAGTCAATTAAGATATGACTACAATGACATGCTAGACAAAATGTACAATGCCAATCAGGTACAGACCGATGTGAATGCTGTGGACAAGGTGTTGAAAATGATTGTTGAAACAGCAAGATCAAAAGATTCTAGACCAGAGTTAAAAGAAAATTTTGAGAAATTTCAAGCGAGTATGTCAAAAGTCATTGCTGGGGCAACTCAAGATGATGTTAATGCAAGACGTCAATTGATTCTTGATGATTTCACAAAGAATTACACGGATTTCCTTGCAAGTATAGAGGCGAAGAATGTGGCATTGCAAGATAAAACATATCGCGCCATGGTTGATAACAATAAGTTAACAGATATCGTCTTATTACAAATGGATGCATATATCGTATCAGAAATCACTAAGTCTGCAGATATCAAAAAAGAAATAACTGAGAATTATCAGGCAATGGTTATTAAAGTAGTTATAATTTTTACGATTGGTTTTATTATTTCCTTACTTACGCTCATGGGTGTTACTGGTAGGATCTCAAAAGGCTTAAAGAAACTTAGCAAAAATGCTGAAGTGATTGGGAATGGTGATTTAAGCGTCAATGTTACCCATATTAAGTCTAAAGATGAATTGCAATTATTATCAGGAGCATTTGGTAAAATGCAAGAAAGTCTTAAGAATATTGTGGAGAATCAACAGCTTATGAGCCATGAAATTCTTACTGCTGCTTCAGATTTGTTAAAAAATGTTGATGAAACGAATAGCGCCAACGTCGAAATTGCGGATTCAATCACAGCTATGATTACAAAAATGAGCAATCAAGAGACTGAAATGAAGAAAATACTAGAGCAAATCGTTGATATTACTGGACAAACCAATGAAATTCAAGGTATCAGCGTTAAGGCAAAGGATGAAGCATTAAAATCATTAGAGGTTGCAGAAGAAGGAACGAATTTAATTACAACCTTTGTTGCCAATATGAATAGCATTAAAACCGTGATCAATGCAACGAAAAATGCCATTAATAATCTAATGGGTGTCTCAGGTGAAATGAATGGCATACTGGATAGCATGAATGGCATCTCTAGTCAAACCACCTTGTTATCTTTGAATGCATCCATTGAAGCAGCTAGAGCTGGTACAGAAGGTAGAAGCTTTGGTGTTGTTGCCCAAGAGATTAGAAAGCTTGCTGAAAATTCAGGCGGATTAGGTGAGGATATTGGTAAAATGATCAAGAATACTCAGAAAATCCTTAAGGAAGTAGATGATTTTGTTAACGATGTTCAGGAGCAACTTGAAAGTGGTGAACAAATCAATAACAGCGTTGTTGAGTGCTTTAGTCACATAAAATCTATTAGCAAAGATGTAGATATCAATAACAGATTTATTGATGAAAGAATTGAGCTTTTATCCCAATTGTGCGGAGGTATTGAAATTTCTACGAACGAAGTCTATGAGCTTGTGCGAGAAAATCAAGAATACAGTGAAGGTATTTGTGCGGCAGTAGAAGAAGAAGTTGCGACCTTTGCAGAGATAAAAGATTCAGCAGAAAAATTAACAGACATGGCGAATATGTCAACGACTCAGATTAGCAAATTTAAGCTGTAGATAAAGACCGCCTTAATAGTAGTAAAAAAAGAACATTTATTTATACATAAATGTTCTTTTTTTAGTCTATACTGTGAGCAAATAGATTTGAAAGGCTATATTATGTGTGTTATAATATTCTAAGAAATTGGTTTTGAAATCAATGGATAATTGATGAAGGTACAAACGAAAAGAGGGTGTTTTTATGAACAAATACGTACAATTGGTATACAATCCTATGTCAGGAGCAAGAATTTTTCCAAGCAAATTGGATTATTTTATAGAGGTATTTCAGAAAAAAGGCTATGAAGTTCGTATTCAAAGAACCAATAGTGCTGAAGATTTTTCAACTTGTTTAACAGGTAAGGATTTGACTGGATGTGAAGCAATTATTGTAGCAGGTGGAGACGGATCAGTGAATAGAATTGTCAATTCAATGATGAAAAATCAAATTGACCTACCCCTTGGTGTCATTCCTGGAGGAACGGCAAATGATTTTGCGAATCATCTTGGCATCCCCATGAATCTCTCAGATGCCTTTGAGGTTTTAGCGGAAATGAATGTAAGGAAAATAGATGTCGGCAAAGTTAATAACAAATATTTTGTCAATGTATGCTGTGGCGGGTTGTTTACGAATATCTCACAGAACATTGATATAGAGCTTAAGAATACACTAGGTAAGTTGGCCTATTACATAAAAGGTGTCCAACAATTACCAAAATTCCAAAGAATTAAGTTTAAAATTGAAACTGACGATCAGGTCATAGAGGATTATTTTTTCCTTTTTGTCTTATTAAATGGATCGAGTGCAGGTGGGTTTAATCGACTAGGAAAAGATGCACAACTGGATGATGGTTATATGGATTTCATTGGCATTAAAGAATGTCCATTAAATTATATGCCAACTTTATTTCGAAAAATTATTACTGGTGAGCATTTAGAAGATAAAAACGTCGTTTATTTTCAAAGCAATAAGCTCAATATTGAGTGTCTTGAAGGCATTGAATCCTTTGAAGAGTCAGATATTGATGGAGAAAAGGGACCAGACTTTCCACTCAAAATTTCAGTGTTGCACCAGACACTAAAGGTTTTAAATTAGGACTTGGAAGAAAAAACTATAGATTAAAAGGTCGACTCATTGTATAATGAGGTAGAATAAATGAAAGAATATGAGGTGATAGCAATGTTTAAAATATCAAAAGATGATTTTCTTGTAGAATTAAGAGCCGAAATAGCAGGCTATGATGAAATAACGGAAGCTGACGAAGACGATTTTATTACAAGAGTCAATGGCTACATTGAAGCTCAATATTGAGCTCATCGTAGACAGTAATCAAATCAACTCCATAAAAATTGTTGACTTGCACACGGATACTAATTCAGTTATCATTCAACTTGAAGATGAGTCAGATGTGTTTGAAATCGTTGATCAATACTTAATTGCCATTCTTGATAACGAAAGAGCACTATACTGGGCCAACTGGAAACTATAGTTATTTTTTATGTAGGGTTTCAACTTTTGCTTTTTCTAAGGCATCGTTGACGGCACTCAGTAACAAAACGGATGTGTACTTATGCTCCGATTTGATTTGTAA
>CAZJIO010000075.1:17388-20816 GCA_964546035.1 uncultured Eubacteriales bacterium
GGCTCAGTAGCTACTGAGATTTTGTTAACTAATTGGCTTTCGATGTTATTCATCGCGGGTTGAAGCAGTGGGTATAAGGTTTCGGTATCCGTATTCAAGTCAACAATTTTTATGGAGTTGATTTGATTACTGTCTACGATGACCTCAACATTGATAGGTAAATCATCAAGCATAACAGAGGAAGTATAAACGCCTGGTACGTACTCGAAGGTCGGAATTGCTTTCTCTTTGTCTTTTTTGTTGGTAAACATAAAAATCAACAAGAGAATTAACAGGATGCCTAAGATGATGAATAAAGCCGTATAGATGATTTCTTTTAAACGAAAGACTAAAATTTTAGTTGAACCCATAAAGCCTCCTTAAACTAAATACTTCTAATTAGTATAGTCTATTGTGAAACCTTTCAAAATATGAAAAAAGCAACTAAATAATAGCATAAAAGGAGTACAAACAGGATGAACAGACTTGCTTTTTTTCTAATACTAGTGGCCATGATGATAGTTGGTTGTAACAATCCGGAAAAACAGATGCCTGACCTACAGGATGGGTCATCAGAAGGAGCCTCCTCTGAAGTTGAGTCAACAACAGTGGAAACAACTGAGCAAGTGACAACCGTTGCCCCGACCACAGAGGCTGAAGTTATTTTACCAGAAGTGGACTATTTAACACTGAAACCCAATGAAGTAGGACAGATTATGGTTGTTATGTACCACGGAATCGAAGAAGATAGAGCACCTTATCAAAGAGCTGAAAATGATTTTGTTAAGGATCTTCAATATATGTATGACAACAACTATAGATTAATTTCTATGAGCGATTATAAAAACAGTACCATCGATATTCCTGCTGGAATGACACCAATCGTACTAACCTTTGACGATGGTCTCAGTACGACTTTTTCTCTAGAAGAAGTAGATGGACAATGGGTCCCTAAAAAGGGAACAGCCATTGCACTGTTAGAAGCTTTTGCCCTAGAACATCCTGATTTCGGAAAAGAAGCCTCCTTCTATATCAATGGAGACAATGATGCCTTTAGAGGCGCAGGAACCCTACAGGATAGACTACAATGGCTTGTTGACCATGGCTATGAAATTGGGAATCATACCTATGATCATGCCCGATTATCTAAGCTGTCAGGCCAACAAGTTCAAGAAGAAATTGGAAAGATGGATGGGATTATTAAAGAGGCATTACCAGGTTATAGAGTGGACGTCATCACCTACCCCTTTGGCATTCGACCGGCTGAAGACCTCAGAAAATATGTGAATGAAGGGCTCTTTGAAAATAACGCGTATCAATATATGTTAGGCTTTAGAGAAGGTGTTAGTGGTCCGATGGTAGCGCCACTTCATATTAAATTTGAACCCTTTAACTGCCCTAGAGTAAGAGGGTCAGAAGGGGAAGAAAGTGATTTGTGGTGGTGGTTTAAATATTACGAGGAGCATCCCAATTATCTCTATAAATCAGATGGAGACCCCCTTAGAGTAGCTGTTTCAAAAGAGAATGCGGAACTAGTGAATGGAGAAAAATTAGGGCAAATGGCATTGTATCTCTATTAAAAATAATAACACAGTACTGTGGGCATTTATAATAGCGTATAATAGATTGCATATTTTGAAAATTGCGAGGTGTTAGAAATGTCCTTACAGCTGTTGTTAGGCAGTTCAGGTACTGGAAAGACTGCTCAATTATATAAAGAGATCCTATCAAAATCACTAATAGACCATCAAACCCCATTGTTATTTATCGTTCCTGAACAATTTACACTTCAAACACAGCAGGAACTGCTTCAAATGCACCCGAGAAAGGGTCTCATGAATATTGAGGTGCTCAGCTTTCAACGTTTGGCTTATCGAATATACGATGATTTATCTTTAGCTGATCGAGTGCTCTTAAAAGATACGGGTAAAAGTATGATTATTCGAAAGCTCGTAGAGGCATCTAAAGAAAATTATCCCATGCTCTTTCCTAATATACGAAGGAAAGGCTACATAAAAGAATTAAAAGGCTTAATAACTGAATTTTATCAGTATGATTTTTCTGAGGAAGCTTATGAAAAAATACAAAATGAAATCAAGAGCCCTCTATTAAAAGAGAAGGTTAAGGATTCACATACACTCTTTACAGATTTTAAGGCGTTTCTAAGCGATCAATACATAACTCCTGAAAATACCATGGATTTATTAGTAACAGGTATCGGGAAAAACCTCTGGTTGAAAACGGCCCATATTTACTTGGATGGTTATTATGGATTTACACCCATTCAATACAGTGTCATCACAGAGTTGTTAAAAAAAGCAAGAGAGGTTTCTGTATCAGTAACCATTGATTGCGGCGAAGATCTCGAGGGGTTAGAGGATAACAGTCAACTTTTCCATGAAAGTAAGAAAATGATTTATACCCTTAAAAGCATTGTTGAAAAAGAGAAAATCGGATTAAAAGAAGACTTGAGGTTAACGGAAGTCTTACGATTTAGTGAGAGTCCAGAACTCCTTCATCTTGAAAAAAATATATTAAGGTACCCTTATGAAATATTTGATCAAAAGCCTCGAGATATTAAGCTTTGTAACGCATCTGGTATGAGAAAGGAAGTCCAATATGTGGCCGATTCAATTATGAAACTGGTCATGCAAGAAGGCTATCGATTTAAAGAGATTTCTGTTGTGTCGGGTGATTTATCTGGCTATGAGAATCAAATAAAACAGGTTTTCGAGGCGTATGGGATTCCTTATTTTATGGACCAAAAGAAAAGCATTATGAATCAGCCTATTGTAGAGTGGCTAGTCGCTTCAATTGACATGATTAATAGGGATTTTAGCTATGACAGTGTATTGAGGTATCTGAAGACGGGACTTTCAGGAATACAAGAAGAAGTCATTGACTGGATTGAAAATTATGTACTTGCTTATGGCATAAGAGGCTATAGTGCTTGGATGAGTCCTTGGGACAAGCCGTATCCTCAACTTCGAGTAGATCAGAACTCTGAGCATGCACAAACAGTTTTAAGTGCGATCAACGAGGCTAGACATAGTTTTATGGAGCCCATGGGGTTTTTCAGAAAGCAAGTCCATCCTAAGGGAAAAACGGTTGAAGCCATTACCAGAGCTTTATTTGATTTTACAAAAGCTCTAAGTATGGAAAAAAAGATTTCTGACATGGCGTTACAATTTGAACAGGCAGGCTACCTTTCTTATCAAAAGGAATATGCCCAGATCTATAAAATTTTAATGGACGTTTTGGATCAATTGGTTGAAATATTAGGGGATCAGCCCATCCAACTAAAGGAATATCTAACGCTTTTACAAGCGGGGTTAGAAGAGTGTGAGTTAGGACTCGTTCCACCTGGTTTAGATCAAGTAGTGGTGGGAGATCTTGTAAGAACCCGTTTAAAAGAAACTAAAGATTTGTTTATTCTTGGCTTTAATGAG
>CAZJIO010000076.1:0-7410 GCA_964546035.1 uncultured Eubacteriales bacterium
TTCTTGATGTCAATGAAGACATCGGACATGACAGTGCTATGATAGTCGTCATTGGTGTTGGCGGTGGTACTGGTACAGGTGCTGTTCCTGTCATCTCTGAGCTGGCTAAGAAGCTGGGCATTTTAACCGTTGGTGTTGTCACAAAACCCTTTGATTTCGAAGGTGCTAAGCGTATGCGAAATGCCAACAAGGGCATTGAAGAGTTGACTAAGGTTGTGGATACCCTTATTGTTATTTCAAACCAAAAGCTGATCTCCACAATTGATCGTTCAACAACGATTCTAGATGCCTTTAAAAAGGTCGATGAAATTCTATTGCAAGCCGTCCAAGGGATTTCAGATACCATTTATACCCCTGGTATTATTAATCTTGATTTTTCAGATGTGTCCACGGTTATGGTAAACAAAGGGATTGCTCATATTGGTATTGGTAGAGCCAAAGGCAAAAACAAAGCCGTAGAAGCTGCCCAACTGGCTATTTCATGTCCTTTATTAGAAACAACCATTGCTGGTGCTAGAGATATGCTCATTAATATCAGCGGTGATGCAAATATGTCCATGTACGATGCAAGCGATGCAATTGATCTCATTCAAGCTGCTACTGGCAATGAAGCCAATATCATTTATGGACAAATCATCGATGAAACACTGGAAGATGAACTGGTTATCACGGTTATTGCAACAGGTTTTCAAACCGCTGACTAACACTCACATAAATCTATAAAAAGAGCGCTCGATAGCGCGTTAAAGAGCTTATAATTTGTTCACCGCTCTTTTTATTACTTTGTAGGTAAGCAGAACTTTCCAACTGCACAAAAAAATAATGAGATGATTTTGACATCAGTCAAGTCATCTCATTTTCATTTTCACACTTAGCGATTGAGTTGTTCTAGGAGTACCTCAATGTTTAAACCATGGATTTCTGCCGCTTCTGCAAGGGTTTCCATTTGTGATGAAGGACAACCCAGGCATCCCATTCCGTTTGCCATTAAAATTGAAGCTGCACCTGGTTTTTGTGCTAATATTTTCCCAATAACTGTATCTTTTGTAATCATTTTATTTCTCCTTTTTGTATGTTATTTATATTTGTTTATTATGTGCAATTGTGTGTATTTGTCGCGGTTGAATCTCCCAAGAATAAGTACACCCTTCACTAATCGTGTTCACATATCCTTCAATCAGTGCAGCCCTAAAGCCGTAATAAAAAGACACATCCACACCATTACTTTCCCAGTTATTCTTATGAACGCAGTGCACGGTTTCCCAAACACATTTTTCTGGTGCTTGTTCCAAAACGCTATTAACGCGATCACAAGGCATCCCTTCTAATAAAACATCATTCAGTTGTTTAAAAATTTCAGAGGGGTTTTCAATTTTAACTTCTAATTTCCCAGCTGCTTCTACCCCAGCCTCATAGTAAATAGATTTGATTCGATCTACCGCTGTATCGTCCTTTGACATAATCTTATTAATAAACGCGGCTTGTCTTGTTTCTGCCTTTATGATCTTATCTTGTAACCACCCATGAATATTAGATGGATCAATTTGCTCTTCCAAGGAAACCTCTGGCAAATAATCTCCTATTGCTTTTTTAATCTCTTGATGATACGAAGTAATCCCATCTTCTTGAAACTGCTTTTCAATATTTTTTTCAATGCCCTCTAAAATAACTATTTTGTTAAATAACCAGGTGTGTATAGGTGCTAAAAATTGACTCATAATGTTTCCTCACTTTTATTATATATTTCAAGGGTTCCTCGCGTAAACGTTTCAAGACCGATTCGGTCAATATACAACCCTAGCTTTTCGCCTACCTCAGCTGTTTCATTATAAAAATCGAACACAGCATCTACCATACGTTCTGCTTGCTCTTCTGTCAGTTTTGTTGCTATTTCATCTGGAAGTCTTGGGTGATAACCTGCACTACCGCCAACCCTTACAATATACCCCTCAGGATCAGCCAACACCACAATGTCTTTTCCATTCGCACTGGCACAGGCGTTAAGGCAACCAACAACCGCAATTTTCACTCGGTTAGGAGCTGGACGTCCATAATATTTCTTCTCGAGCTTAAATCCTAATTTCAGTGAATTCTGTTTGGCTCTTTTACAAAAGGCTGCCGGGCACATCTCAATATTCTTCACTGAATAAGGCGATTTGACACCTGGATCCATTCCAAGTTCTGCCCAGGCCAGATCCACATCGTCACCGTCTATACCCAGTATTGCAATTCTTTGTCCAGAGGTAAGCTTGAGTTGTCCCTTATATTTCCTAGCTACTTCCGCTATCTTCACCAAATCATCCGGCGAAATAAACCCACCTGGTATTCTAGGCGTTATAGCAAAAGAACGTTTTCCATCTCTCACTTTCTGTAATACTGCAAAACTCGGATTTGACACGGCACACCTCTTTCTTAAATTCATTTGGCCACTAAACTGCCTTACCACGTAATAATACAACAGATTTTATTATTATTCTGTTGCTATAGCTACCAAGAGCAAAAGAAGAGCCAAAGGGGACGTTTAATTTTGGCTCCTCTTGCTCAAAAATTCAACGCAAAAGGAGCCAAAATTAAACGTCCCCTTTGGCTCCTTTTGCTCTCAGTGTTCTTTTTATATTCACTGATAATTTATGAATACTCCCCAACAAAACTTTCTACTTTAGCCTTGATTAAATCTCTTATTACCCTAGTACCTGCTAATTTTTCTTCATAAGTGCCTTCAAGTTCTGATGGATCTTGAAGGTTCCAGTCCAGGTTTTTTAATACCATTGGAAATATTGGACACTTCTGTCCATGCATTTGGTCACACACTTTGATCACCACATTATATAGTCTACCCTGTTTAAAAAAATCAAATACTGAATCTGTTGAATTATTAGAAATATCGTATCCAATCTCCCTCATTGCATCAACCACGATTGGATTTAGTGGAGCTACTTCTAATCCAGCACTCTGTGCTTCAAATTTTCCTTCGCCTAGTCGATTTAAAAAAGCTTCTGCCATTTGGCTCCTTGCCGCGTTATGAACACATACAAACAACACTTTAACCATAATCGATATACCTCTCTTTTTATGTTTTTCAAATAATACCTAACAACATATCAATTCTAACGGTTCCATAAGCTATAACAACACCCATCACCACATCTGTTGGATAATGAACGCCTAGATATATTCTTGAAAATCCAATCACTATGGCTAAGAAAATAAATAGAAAGCTATATCCTGGAAAACTTATTGACAATATAAGTGCAATACAAAAAGCGGCACAGGTGTGCCCTGAAGGAAAAGAATAGCGACACATAGGAGGGTTGATTGGAACAATATTCAAATGAACCGTATAGGGTCTTGGCCGGTTTACTACTCTTTTGATCGTTTGTACAATACTTTGACTTATTAACAGTGTTAGCAACATTTGTATACTTATCGACCTAGTTCCATTCCTTGCATAAAGGAATAATACCGTAAGTAACACTACTGAAAAGGTTATGGAGCCTAAATGGGTCATCTTCTTCATAATGACATTTAGCAGTTGACATTGAATTTTTCGATTTAATAGGTAGATCAAAGAAATGTCACTTTTTTTAATCAAACCTGCAATGGTATTCACAGTTCTCACATCCTTCCATATCCCTATTATATTTTCTAAGTGTTAAAACAACATAATACTTATGTCATATTCGTGTAAACAAAAACAAATTCAATTGCTATAGTCCTTCCTATCCTTATTATTTACAAAAACGTAACAAAACTTTACATTGACCTCATTCTCCCATGACGTAGAGATGATATATTATTGTTTCAGGAGGATAATTCCATGTCAGATGAATTAATTCGTATAATCAATAACAACCAGCTCCGCACGGTTTTCCAACCCATTGTTTCTCTTCAGACCGGTGAAACAATGGGTTTTGAAGCCTTAACACGCGGACCTGTTGATAGTAAGTATGCCAACCCAGAGGTGCTTTTTGATGCAGCAAAACATCACGACCTACTTTGGGATCTAGAAATTTTATGTAGAGCTAATGCTATTAGGACCTTTAGTGGTTTCCATGTGGATAAATTGCTTTTTTTGAATGTAGATCCTGAAGTCATTCGGGATGAACATTTCATCAAAGGCTTTACAAAAGATCTTTTGACAGAGCATAATGTCAGCCCCATGTCTATCATATTTGAAATTACAGAAAAAACCTCTATTGATAACTATACTCATTTTAACGAGGTCATTGATTACTACAAAAGCCAAGGATACAAAATAGCCATTGACGATGTTGGTACTGGTTATTCAGGGCTTACCACAATTGCGAAGACACGACCTCATTACATCAAGATGGATATGAGCTTAATTTCAAATATCACAAGAGACAACTATAAAAAAGCTATTGTCAAATCTTTTGTCGAATTTGCCAACTCCACCAACACCAAAATCATTGCTGAAGGTATTGAAGACATTAGTGATCTTTACACCCTTATGGAAATTGGTGTTCATTATGGTCAAGGGTACTTAATCAATAGACCAGCCGATATATTAGCAAATACACCTGATGCCATTAAAAAAAATATACTTGATAAAAATGCTAATTTAAAAATCCACAGCTTCAGCCCAAGTTCAAATGTTCAAATTGGAGAAATCGCAAGGCAGGATGAACCAATATCTCATACAACTCCTTGCTCAGAAATCTACAAACTCTTTAAAAGCAATCACAATTTAAAAGGAATCCCAATCGTTAATGATGAGAAATTTATTATTGGTATACTCATGATTTCAAATTTCTTAGCGAAGCTTGGCACCCAATACGGATGGTCTGTTTATATGAAAAGACCGGTTCACTTACTCATGGATGCTCATCCATTAATTGTTGATTATTATACCCCAATGGATAAGGTTTCTAAGATCGTTATTTCAAGAGAAGAGGACAAGCTCTATGACTATATCATAGTAGAAAAAGACAATCATTATTATGGTGTCATTCCTGTCATCACCTTACTTGAAAAAACCATGGAGTTTGAGTTGAATATAGCAAAGTATTCTAATCCTTTAACTGGTCTTCCTGGCAATCTTGTCATCGAAGAAACCATTTCAAATGTTCTTCATGAAGGGATGGATTTTTCTCTTTTATACTTTGATATCAACGATTTCAAAGCCTATAACGATATTTATGGTTTCGAAAATGGAGATCGTATTTTGTCTTTCACTGCCGGTGTTATTCAAAAGCACACTGCTCTTATTAAAAATAGTTTTTTAGGTCATATTGGTGGTGATGATTTTGTGGCGATTTTAACCTCTCACCAAGTCGCAACACTCTGTAGAAACATCTTAAATGAATTTGATAATAGTATTCCTGGCTTTTATAGCGAAGAAGATTGCAGTAATGGCTACATTCTTTCTATCAATAGAAACAATGTTGAGGAGAAGTTTCCGATCATGAGTCTCTCCATCGCCATTATTAACAATAAAAACAGATCCTTTACCAGCATTTATGATTTAACTGAGGCTGCTGCAAAAGTTAAAAAGCTCTGTAAGGTTGAGTCAAAAAGCACAGGCTTAAGCTGTTTTTTGATAGATCAAGATGATAAGCAGTCCCCTCGGACACTATTTAATTTAAAACCTACTAAGGAGACTCATATATGCTAAAACACAATACAATGATCATGGAATCTGAACAATACAGAATTCTTAATCTCTTAAGAGAAAAGCGACTTTCAAATAAATTACTTGCAGAAACGCTCAATCTCTCAAAAGATAAAATAGCCTATCACTTGAAGACCCTTCATGCTAATGACCTCATAACCTGTGATTTAAATTCACCACTGGATCAATGCCGAATTGACAAAACCTTTATAAATGAAAATCCACTCTTCTATGCCTTTGCATCGAATCAAATGGATCATTCACCTATCTATCAAAATGACATCGCCAAGTTACAAGAATTACTGTTCTTTGTATTATAACAACCTAAAGAGCCAAAGATGGCCAAAAGAGCCAAAGGGGACGTTTAATTTTGGCTCCTCCTGCCACCGAAAATTTGCACGCAAAAAGGAGCCAAAATTAAACGTCCCCTTTGGCTCCTCGTGCTCTTGATCTCTTGTTCTTGATCTAGCTCTATTTTAAAATCTCTAAAATCTGTTTTTTATACTCTAGAAAATCTCCCGTTAGTAAAAAATCTTGACTTCTTGGCTTTGGGACCGTAATTTCTATTTCTTCAGCAATGCTACCAGGAAGTCCAGTTAGAATGTAAATACGGTCTGATAGCAATATGGCTTCATCAATGTCGTGGGTAATAAATAGGGTAGAGAGCTTGATTTGCTCCATTACCTCTAAATACCATTTGTGCATGCTGCTTTTGGTGATGGTATCTAAGGCGCTAAAGGGCTCATCTAACAGTGCGACTTCGTGGGAAAACAAGTAAGTTCGAAGCAGTGCTGCTCTTTGACGCATACCACCGGAAAGCTGGTTTGGATATTGCTTTTGTGTGCCGTCAATTCCAAATTTTTGAAAGTGTGCAGAGGCTTCTTTCCTAGCCTCTGCATTTTTTACCCCTTTAATCAAGAGTGGCAGTACCACATTATCAAGAACCGTCTTATAAGGTAGTAGCAAATCATTTTGTAACATATAACTGACATGTCCTGCTTTTCCTGAAATATCCGTGCCATTTAGAATTACTGTGCCTTCTTCCGGCTGCATTAAACCCGATAACATATTGAAAATGGTTGTTTTTCCGACGCCACTAGCCCCTATAAGGCAGACCAACTCCCCTTCTTTCAAGTGAATGGATATGTTTTCAACGATCTTTCGCCCATCAAAGCTTTTTGATAAATTTCTTGCTTCTAATTTCATGGCGGTCCTCATCTACTTTCAAATTATTGAGCTAAATAGTCGTTAGTAAATCCAAAATCCAAGGGGATCTCTCTTTCTACCAACTTGTTTTCATTGAGCCAATTATAAAAAGCATTCCAACGCGTTGGGTCTATGTAACCCCATTGCTCAACTTCCGCTTTGTATTGGTCTGCCAACCATTTTTGACTTTCAAGTACCAATTCTTTATCGAGCTCAGGCACCGCCTTAGTCAAAATATCAGCAGCATCCTCTGGATTTTGAATGGCATATTCATAACCCTTTTTTACAGCCTCAAGGAATTTTTTTGAAACCTGACTGTTGTTTTTTAGGTAATCATTGTTTGCAACAATGACTGGACAATAGAAATCAAATACGGGATCTATATCTGCAAAATGAAAGTAATCTGTCTCAATACCTTTGATTTTACTTACAATACCATCCCAAGCATAAAAAATCCAAACGGCGTCAATATCGGTTTGAAGCGCTGTAACGACATCCGTTACATAGGTTGGCACCATGATGACTTCATCAAAATTACCCCCATCTGCTTCAACGACGCTTTTAATCATTGC
>CAZJIO010000076.1:7537-10112 GCA_964546035.1 uncultured Eubacteriales bacterium
CTGAATGAGTGCTGCCACAGCAGTGATGGGTAGTGGTTCTTCCATTGCATATACCGCTGCAAGTGAATCTTGGAAGCTAATACCAAATTGTGCTTTTCCTGAAGCAACTAAAACTGATGCACCATCTTCTGGTGGCTGAACAAGTTCCACATCTAATCCTACTGCGTCAAAATAACCTTTTTCAATGGCAACATAAAGACCTGTATGATTCGTATTCGGTGTCCAGTCTAACACAACACTTACCTTTTGGTTTTCAGTTTTGGCGGGTTGACTACAACCTGCAAGGGATAAAGCTATAGCTATTATTAATATAAGTGATATCATTCTTTTCATTATAAGTGCTCCTTTTTATTTTCATCTTTTGTCCACGGCATACACCATTTCTGCCCGAGGGTAACCCCATGCATCAGCAGCAAGCTAATTGCTGTTATTAAGAAAATAACCGCGAACATTTTGTCAAATGCGTATGATTTTTTTACTCTTGTCATATAAACTCCTAGGCCTTCAAAGCCTCCTAGCCATTCAGAAATGACTGCACCTACAATAGCATAAGATACAGAAATACGAAGGCCAGCAAAAAAATGGCTTAAAGCACTTGGCATTTTAATATGACGGAAAATTTGCCGATTGTTTGCACCCATAGCTTTTAAGAGCTGGGTTGCTTCTGTACTCGCTGTTTTAAAGCCATCTAATAGTCCAATTGCAATCGGAAAAAAGGTGACTATGACAACAAGGGTGATCTTTGGCGCCATATCATACCCTAACCACAGCACAAGCAAAGGTGCAATGGCTACAGTTGGTACTGTCTGTGTAATAACTAGAACAGGATAGAAAGCGCGGTGCAGTGTCTGAAATCGATCCATTAACATGGCCATAGCAAATGCTAATCCGACGCCCAGTGACAATCCAATAAAGGCCTCTAGGAGGGTTGTTTTTGCATGGGCCATTAATAAGGGTAAGTCCTCAATAAATGCGCTGACAACGTCCATAGGAGAAGGCAACATATAGCTAGGCACAATTCCCGATAGGCTAAGAACTTGCCAGATGAGTAAGATTGCAAGAATTGCTGTGTATGGAACGATCTGATTAATGATGTTTTGAGATTTTTTTATCAATGGTTAACACCCCATCTTTTGGGCTAAAAAATATTTTAACATAGGCAGCAACTTTTGGGCATCCCGCTTCAATGGCAATGTACTGACATTGTTTAACGATTTCCATCAATTCCTCATATTCCCCTTCAATGGTGGTTTCACAAGGTCCAACATAACAGCTTAATCCTGTTCCTTTAATATAAGCAATGACCTTGTCAACAATAGCAATAACTTCCGTATCTGTGTTAACATGGGGTAAAACTTGAATGGCTACACTTGCATTCATTTTTTCTTTCCTCCGTTTTTTTGTTGCTTAAGGGCATAAAAAAATCCTCCAAATTCATTTAGAGGAAGTCATCTGATCATTCATATTTGAGTGAAAACAGCTTCCTTCCGCCGGGATTATCCGGTTCAAGTAATAAGGGTCATTTAATAATTCTCAGCCTTTCAGCTCCCCTAGCGTGATTAAATATTAAGTTGTTTATAGAACAAGTCTATTATAGCTTTAGTGGTTTTATATGTCAAACTTTTTTTTATTAACTGTCCTTCTCGCTTATCCAAAATCTGTGCATTTACAAAGGTCAGTTCAACATTTATAGTGATCTTATTAGCTTACCTAATAATCATAAATTAAAGGCGGAAAAAATATGAATGATCGATATGAATTAAATAAGCAACTGGCACAGATGCTCAAAGGTGGTGTCATTATGGACGTTACAAATGCTGAAGAAGCCCTCATTGCTCAAGAAGCAGGCGCATGTGCCGTTATGGCACTAGAACGTGTTCCAGCAGACATCCGTAAAAATGGCGGTGTTGCTAGAGCCTCTGATCCTAAAATGATTAAGGCCATTCAAAAAGCGGTCTCCATTCCAGTTATGGCAAAAGTCAGAATTGGTCACTTTGTGGAAGCTCAAATTTTAGAAGCTTTAGAAGTAGATTATATTGATGAGAGCGAAGTACTTACGCCAGCTGACCCACTTTTACACATCAATAAAAACCAATTCAAAGTACCCTTTGTATGCGGTGCTAAAAATCTAGGTGAAGCGCTGCGTCGTATTTCTGAGGGGGCTTCTATGATTCGTACAAAAGGCGAACCGGGCACTGGTGACGTCATTGAAGCTGTCAGACATATGCGCCTCATGCAATCTGAAATACGTAGAATTCATAGTCTCTCGAAGGATGAACTCTATCATGCGGCTAAAGAGCTCCAAGCCCCTCTATACTTACTTGAGTATATTAAAGACCAAGGGAGATTACCTGTTGTCAACTTTGCTGCCGGCGGGGTTGCTACGCCTGCTGATGCTGCTATGATGATGCAACTCGGTTGTGATGGGGTATTCGTCGGCTCTGGCATTTTCAAATCTGGGGACCCAAGAAAACGCGCCGCTGCCATTGTGAAGGCTGTTACCCATTTTAACGATCCTAAAATCCTTGCTGAAGTATCTGAAGATCTTGGCGAAGCTATGGTAGGCATCAACGTC
>CAZJIO010000076.1:10133-20597 GCA_964546035.1 uncultured Eubacteriales bacterium
ATGAAATCCATGAAAATGACAGAATGTCCGAAAGAGGCTATTAACAATGTTTACCATTGGAATTCTTGCACTCCAAGGGGCTTTTTACGAGCACAAACAGATGCTTCTGGGTCTTGGACATCACGTTGTAGAGATTAGAAAACCCTGTGATTTAGAAAATATCCAAGGTTTAATCCTTCCAGGTGGAGAGAGCACAACGATGTCAAAGCTCTTATTGGATTTTCATCTGCTAGAACCTATCAAAGAAAAAATCATCAAAGGCTTACCCGTTCTAGGTACCTGCGCTGGTCTTATCCTCCTCGCTAAAGAGGTTGAAAATGACCCCATCACTACCCTTGGGGTTATGAACATCACCGTAAAAAGAAATGCATATGGTCGACAACTTGACAGCTTTGTTGTTGAGCAAATTATCCCTGAAATTTCCAATCTCCCCCTGCCATTGGTTTTTATAAGAGCGCCTTATATAGATGGAGTTGCATCTACTGTCGAGATACTTTGCACGATTAACGATCAAATTGTCGCGGTGAGGGAAGGCAATATTTTAGGTATGTCCTTTCATCCAGAACTCACGACTAACACATCCATTCATGATTACTTTATTTCCATAATCAGAGCTCACACCGATCTTATTAACTCACTTGAATGACCCCTATTTCCAAACCAGGCTTAGTAAAATCAAGGGCTAGTTCATAATAACCAACTTCTAAATTCAATCGCATTATCTTTTGAGACATCCAAAATCCATAGGTGCCATTGATCTGAATATTTGCAATATACGTACCGTTCAAAAGTATATTACAGGAAGACTGGGCTAAATGGTTCTGATCATATCTCATTTTTACCACAAGATTATAAATACTATTTTGGCTCACTTTTAAGAGGACCTTATTGTTTGTAGTTGTGTTCATTTCAATTGGACGAGGCACTTCATATAAGGTATCAACATTTTCTGGCGCATGATCCATTGCGTTATAGCTTTGAATTTCCACCACCTTAGGTGCTCTTGAAAATACCAGGGCATCCATAATGAATCTGCATATATTCATGGCACTCCGTTGCAATTCGCCAAGGGTTAGTGTTCCCTTTTCTATGGCTTCTTCCGTGTCATCTGACATACTGTTCACTTCTGCACCATTGTTATTAACCACCATATAAATATCATTTTGAGCACGAACCATGAATGATGTATTTTGTCTACTCTCTTTACCACCATCAATAGGATCGTTCATCATAGCCCACCAATCGGTCATTACAATGCCTTTATAACCCCACTCACCTCGAAGGATGGTGGTATTCAAATCATAATGAGAAGCAGCCCAATGTCCGTTAATTGGATTGTAGGCAGTCATAATACTGGTAGCCTCACCCATTTTAACGGCCATTTCAAATCCTTTTAAATGAATTTCTCTTAGCGCTCTTTCTGATGCGACGCTATCCACTAGAAAGCGAGAAGTTTCTTGATCATTCGCAGCAAAGTGTTTAACTGTTGCTGTAGACCCACCTTTCTTTATACCCCTTGTAACTGCCGCTGCAAAACAACCCGTTATATAAGGATCCTCTGAAAAATACTCAAAATTTCTGCCATTTAAAGGATTTCTATGAATATTAATTCCTGGTCCAAGTAGGGTATCAATCTCATTGAGCACCATTTCTTGTCCCTCTAAGACATATAGGGCTTCCATCATCTCTACATTCCAACTACAAGCCAAAAGTGTACCAATAGGTACTTGGGTAGCCACATGTCCGCTGTCCATTCGAATACCCGATGGTCCATCAGCAGCACAAGCTGTTGGTATACCGTATGCCAATAGGTTATCTCCAACGCCACCAAAAGCTGCAGCTGTTCCAGGAGTCACCTTAGGGTTACTCATACCCTCACCCCTGACTAAGGTTGCCAATTCTGCAGTACTTAGTTGAGCAATAAAGGCTTCTATACTTACTTTACCCTCTTTCACATCCTTAAGAACAAGCCCTTGGTTACCTGTTTGCTCATAGGTGATCGGTAAATTTTGATAGATGCGATCTTTCAGCGATACGCTCTGTTTTGGCACCGCTTCGTAAGTTATTTCATAAGTGCCATCTGATTTAATAGCACCAGGTTTCATACGTTTGAAATCAGTTACAGGCGCTATAGCTTCCTCTAAGGTTTCCACTACCAAGAGACTATCTAGAAAATAGGTTGCTTTGTTTTGAATCTCAATCTTATTAGCCCATTTCACACTATTTCCTACATAGATCGTATAATCACCAGGTTCTAAAACATAACAAGACTTATGCCCTGTATACCCGCCATCATCATAGGAGGCCATACGCTTAAGGGGTAATTCTAGTGTCAGAATTTCAGACTCACCAGGTTGCAGCACTTTGGTTTTAGCAAAGGTACCCAACTGTTTTACAGGCTTACCTAATTGTCCTTGAGGTGCTCCATAATAAACTTGAACCACTTCCTTGCCTGAATAGGTGTCCCCGGTATTGGTCACCTTAATCTGTAGAACTAACTGAGTATCTGCCCCTTCTCCCACAGCTTGTCCATCTATAGTTTCTATTTCAAAGGTCGTATAGGATAATCCATATCCAAACTCAAATTGTACCGCCTCGGGATTAAAAGTTTCAAAATAACGATAACCGACATAAATGTCCTCTTGGTACTCATTTTTCTCTTTGCTACCGAAATTGGTATACGTTGGGTAAGATTTTAAATCAAAAGCAATGGTATCTGTCAATTTACCACTAGGGGTCACATCCCCTGAAAGCACATCTGCCAAGGCATTTCCACCCTCAATGCCGCCCTGCCACGCATATAAAACCGCCTGTATCGGGTTGACATAAGCTTCGTTTTCCATCCAACTCATGTCGATACTATTAGCTACATTTAAAACAACGATTACTTTTTCAAAATATTTTGTTACCTTAAGCAGCATATCTTTTTCGTTTTGAGTCAATAGGTAGCTGCCTTCAAGTTCGGCATTATCCTTATCCTCTCCTGCTGTACGTCCGATGATGATTACTGCCTTGTCAGATGCTGACCTTGCCCCTTGGACTAGTTCATCTGTTAAGACCATTTCCTGCTGAAACCAAGGTTCAGCAGCCCAACCACCTCCGCCATTATCAAAAGGATGCTCTGCCACCCATTTTTCATATACTTCTGCTAAAGTTTCGTTCACAGTCATCTTGTCATTCTTACGCAATCCTTCTAAGGCATTGACTGAATACAAAACATTGACAGCGCCACCTGAGCCCGTTCCACTTCGGTAGTAGTTGATCTGACATCGACCAAATACAGACAAGACCTCCTGCGCATGAATTGGTAACATATTATTTTCATTTTTTATTAAAACAATGCCTTCTGTGGCTGCATTTCTTGAAAGTTCACCAAACCCTTTGAGGGGCATACCCATTGAATTTTTTTCCATCATAGACTCCTTATGTTAAAGTTCACTTAAATATTGCAAAAAATCATTATAATTCATTGTACCTCAATTTTCAATAAATGTGACAAAATATGTGTCACTTTCATGAACTTTATGAACTTTTAGCTGAGGGACTTCCCAACAACATGCTTCTTGTCGATATATGTTATAATGGGACATGACAAGGGTGCCAATAAGATGATCTTATCCGATGAAAGGAACAAGGACTCTACTAATGAAACGTAGATATTTCAGCTATGTCATTACTGTATTGTTATTATTACCGATCTTCTCAATCAACACCTCTTTTGCTAACGAGAACGAAAGCTTTTATCCCAGTTCATGGGCAGCACAAAAAATTGCCATTTCAGTAACCGCCGGCATCATCCCGGAGGGCTTTGATCAACAGCCCTTTAACGCAAGCATTACTCGAAAAGACTTTTGTGAATTGTTACTCAACACTTGTCGTACTTTCGAAGTACCTTTACCAGCACCTCCTCCAACGGCCACTTTTTCAGATACCACGGATATAAATGCAGAGGGTGCTTATATGTTGGGCTTAACCCAAGGTACAGCCACTGGTATTTTTAGCCCAGAACTTCCTCTAACAAGAGAAATGGCCGCTGTCATGCTGTCCCGATTGCGTATGCTTTTTCAATACACCTCTGGCGGGAACAACAGAAATATTGAATGGACCTCTACAGGGGTTATCTCCTACGATGAACCGATGGACGAGAGACAGGCTACCCAAACCCTTTCAAAATATGCCATTGACGGCAATTTGGTATCTGATTGGGCAAGGATTAATATGGCCGATGTGTACACACGAGGTATACTCGCAGGTATTGGCAATGGTCAACTTGATCCAAAGAGTTATATCACTAGGGAGCAAGCAGCCCTTTTATCACTCAATGTCTTGACTTATAGCGGTGAATCTCAAATTCTAGCTGCTGGTGTTAGTGAATGCGTTCTGCCTATACCATCGGGGATTTTCCTCTCTGCCTCTTATTTTAAGAGCGATGTTTATCTGCGTTGGAACGATATCCCGTTTGCCCAAGCCTATGATGTTACTGTGTATAAAGAGGGTGAACCCACTTATACCGCAAGAATCGACAGCAATAACTTAGATTTAAGAACAATCTCTAAAACATACAATCGGGACACCAACTCTTACGACATGGAGACATTTAACAATCCCCTCTATGAAAGCATTTTTGGAAATAACACCGAAAGAATTCATGCTACCTTGGAAGTCGTTCCAGTAAATAATAATGGTGAGCCTTCTATATTTTCACTTACCCATGCTTTTATTATTGAACCCTGGGTAAACAAAAACGAAATGATTTTTGGTGATCCAGAAAAAACCGCCTTCGCAAGCACTGAAGAAGCCATGTTACATATGACACAGGTAAACGTTAACGTCTGGAGGCTTACTAACTCAGGTACGAAAATCCCTGGTTCTATGACGATTACAGTCAACAAAAATGTTGCTGATGGGGTTAAGAACATCTTTGCCGATATTTACAACGGAAGTGAGCGATTTCCTATTAAAAACTGTGGTGGTTATGGTTTAAGAAGCGGCCCTTCAGAACACCCTGGCGGAACAGCTATAGATATTAACTATGAAGAAAATTATTATGTTGAATGGGGTGGGAAAATCTTGGTCGGCAAACTATGGGAACCGGGTATTAATCCCTATTCCATACCACCCAACGGAGATGTTGTCTCCGCTTTTAACAGATACGGCTGGCACTGGAGCCCAGATATGAAATGGCCAAATGCAGCGGATTATATGCACTTTAGTCTCGGTGGGAAGTAAAGTTGGACAATCATTAACGCATCAAAAGTGAAAAGGCTTTGTAATATGGGATTTCCCATATCACAAAGCCTTTTCACTTCTATATTCCATCTATTTCTATCCCACTTCATATGTAAATGGATATATTTATAACCGTCAAATATTTTATCTCTTTTTTAGGTGCTCGGTTAAATCTCTAAAGATCTCTGTTTCTTAGTATACTGTGCTACACTCTCAGGTACTTTGGGCTGGTTTAAAAACAACCAACAACCAGACGTGGCACTCATGTTAACCACAGCTAATACCAATAAACCGATTTGAGAAATCCCCTTGATGTAACTTTTGCTTTTTTTTAAATTCAACTCTTTTTCCTCCTTTGATGATTCAACATAGGTATTAATGTAATTGACTCTGCCAACATTCCACTGACACAACATAATAAATACCGGGTTGTCCCTCCATGAAGTAGGAGCAAAATCAACAATACAATCGATTGTACCGTAAGCACTTGTTTACTTCTTTGTCTAAATAGTTGACACTCTTTAGCACTCAATGGTTTATTTGCAGTATCTACAGGTGCATATTTTAGTATCAGTACTGTTGCTGTTGTATAGGCCAGTGCAACTATAAATATACTATATCCATTGCTAGAAGCAATTGTAATCATCCATATAATCATCAAAGCAGTACTTGTATAAATCAAAATACATTTGATATGTGTCGACGCGTGATAACCACCAGCAAATACTCTCAAAGATGAGAAAAAAGCAAAATATAAAGCCATTTCCTTTAAACATCTCAAATAGCCAGCTATCGTCATCATGATTAATAAATTAATGAGTGTCGATATCAGTAGTTCTAAGCCGTATCTATAAACTTCGATATCAATCAATTGCTCTTCATCATTATTATGTAATATAAGTGCTATCTTGTTGGATAAATAAGATATCATTTAATCACACTCTCTTCCTGTCGACATATTCATTTTACTAAATTGAGCAAAAAAAACAATCACCATGTGGTGATTGGATGTTAATTCGTGGTAATTGGCCTTCTACTTATTGAGTTTGTTCTGTAAAGTGACTTTAATTGAGAAAATATCCTCTTCCGTATCCAAAACCATGTCACCAGCATATTTATCAACAACAGAGCGAATATTCATGAGACCAATACCATGCATATCTTTATCCGCTTTACTTGTTTTAAAACGTCCATTTTCTTTGTTAAGCTGCACCTTATTCATCGTATTCTTACAATCAAACAAAAAATATTCTGACTTTGTTTCAATGGATACCGTCATTTCCCTTTGGCCTTCTTCCAATTGCATACATGCTTCCAATGCGTTATCTAGAACATTCCCGATTAGAACACACAAATCAATATCCTCAATGCATATTGGACGATCAAAGGTTGTTTTCATGTTCATAGTAATCTGTTCTTTCTTCGCTAATAGCACCTTAGAATAAATCAAAGAGGAAATAACAGGATGTCCTAATACGAGGATTTCATTAGATTTTTCAATAGGATTAGAGAGCTTTTTCACGTATTCCCCCAAATCCTGATACCTATCTAATTCAAGATATCCTTGGATACACATCATATGATTTGCAAAGTCATGCTTGACTTTCTTCATCTCATCAATGGATGATTCAACCGCATTTGCATATTTAAATTGCAGTTCCTTTTGTTGATTCAACAGATTGAGATTCATTTGCTCTCTAGCTTGTCTAAACATACTTTCGTAAATACCTATAGCTAAAATACAAACTATTGCGGAACTTAAGACCAGTAAGTTAACATAGAGATCATTGATTTTAGCAACTTCATAAATCTGAAAAACCAAGGACATGATTGCCATAATAATCAAGAAGAAACCAGTTACGAGTGCCACAAAAGAGGCTTTCATTTTTACTTCTATCAGATTATTTTCTTTTCTACGAGCAAACCAGGTTACAAAGACAAAGGATACAAGCTTAGAAAGCACAATAGCTAATAAGCGGTATGGGTTATCTTCTGCAAATAAAGCCACTGGTAACTGTAATAGCGTCATCAAGAGTACAACAACCAAATTCTCGATGGCTGCTAATATGACTAATAAAATTAGAAACCCTAGTATTTTTTTTAGAATCTTACCTTCAAATAGGAAATGTATAAATAATAGGATCGTAAGATAGACGCCAATCTTAAATATCATAAGATCGCTCATATCTAAAACAATAAAGGATATACTACTGAGCACGCCTATCCAAATCCATTTTCTGCCAAAAGGTGCCTTTGCACCAATAATAGCACCAATATATTTAAATAAGATGATTGTATCCATTAAATTAACAGCGAAATATATGAGTTTCCAATAATCCATTTTAGCCCCTTAAGCTTTCAAAAAAAGCTTTTTTTACAAGATTAATATTTTTCTTACTAACAGGTATAACGTACTCTTGTGTCAATGCAACCTGTTGATTTTCATATCGACAAATTTTTTTCTTGTTAATGATGAAACCTTGATGTGTCTGCAAAAACATATGCTCGTTCAATTTTTTCTTCATGTTATTTAAGCTATCGTAAATTTCGTATTTGCAATCCTTACAGACAACAACAACTTTATTTTCTGACTTTTCAAGGTATATGACATCCTCTTGTTTAATACTCACGATCTTTTTATCATAATTTAAGATCAATAAGTCATCAACACCCGCCTTAAGTACGTGAGTTGCTTCGATTTTAGCGAGAGCTTCTTCTAGTGCCTTTTCTAATTTTTTTGTATCCACTGGCTTCAGAATATAATCAAAGGCTCTAATCTCAAAGGCATTAATTGCAAAGTCTACAAATCCTGTTATGTAGATAATAATTACATCCTTATTCAGCTCTCTAATCCCTTTTCCTGTCTCAATGCCATCTATCTCAGGCATTTGCATATCTAAAAAAACAAGATCATAGGGATGAGACATGTGTTGAAATGCGTGGACTAACTTTGAGCCTGATGCATAGGTATCAATTGTGACTTCATAACCCTTTATCCCTGAGATTTGTGTGATTATTTCATGCAGTATGTTCAACTGTTCCACTTCATCATCACAAAGAGCAAAATGAACTTTCAAATTAGCACCTCCATTCCCATTTATTACCAATTTTAACTCGAATTCCTTTTCTAGTCAATCTTGCAATCCGCAAAAAAAGGGGCTATTGCACACCTCATGTGATTCTTTGGTGTAAAATAGCCCTTTTTAGGCAACTATGACCGTTCTTTTTTTATGAACAAAATTTTTATTTAGAAATGTTGGCCATTCTCATAGTATTTGTTCTCGTCTAGGCTAAAATAAATAACATCTACATCCGAATAAGCCATGGAATGAATATACTTCCTTATAATCCTTGCTGCTTGATCTTGTACCTCTTGCCCTCTGTCAAACCAGTAAACCTCTACAATGGGCGATCCCGGTACAATTTCTCCGTTACTTACATAATCACTTCTTATGACTTCTAAGTTGAAATATTCACGTGGACACTGGAGTAATTCCTGTAACGCATCAATCAAAGGTTTGCTGATGGTGCAAACGTCCTTCAAATCTATTGCTTTAAATTTTAATATTGGCAAAATATCAACCACCTTTTTTATCACATTATAGCAAAAAAGTATATGCGTGTGCAAGGGTGCATACCACCTAGTCCAAAGCATCCGCTACGGCGTCCCTAATCCCAATAGATGAGTAGGTAGCGCCTGAGACGGTATCAACATCAGTTGATTGGGCTTCAATAATTCTAGAAGCCATGGCATCATAGGCTCTAATAAACCATTTGGCATCATCTCGAGTCTGTGTAACAACGATATCTGTTATGATCTCATCTTTTACTGTTACATCAACAACCGTCGTTCTTCTTCTAAAACCAATACCACTTCCTGAGTAAACACCATCTGGAATCCCTGCTGCGTCTCCAAAGGCATGTGCCGCATCACCTTGAATGGTGAATTCCTCTGTAACAATTTCTGTTTGTAATTCTGTTGTTTCAATTTCTGTTGTTTTTTCTTCCGTTGTTTTTGCTAATGTTGTTTCCGTTTCAGTTGTTTCAACTTGGGTCGCTTCAGCTTCCGTTGTTTCTACTTCTGTTGTTTCTGTTTCTGATGTTTCTACCTCTGTTGTTTCTACCACAGTTGTTCCTGCTTCCGTTGTTCCTGCTTCAGTTATTCCTGCTTCCGTTATTCCTACTTCTGTCACCTCTGCAACCTTATTCTTTTGCTTAAGATCTATAGCCGCAATCGTATTGCTTTGATTTTCTGCTATGCTATTATAGGTTACAATACCAATAAACAATGCAGCTAGACACACAATAGGCATCAGCCTCTTCCAATGCCTCCTACTCAATGGCGCAACACCAACTGTTAATGTATTCTTAACAGGACAACCTTCCACACACGCCATACAATTGATACATTGCAGCGAACGCACTTGATCATACCCACTTACTTCTATATTCATAGGACATACTTGATCACATTTTCCACAGTTCACGCAAGAGGCTTCATTTCTTTGGATGGTAAGGGGTCGAAGGATACCAAACAAACCATATCTTGCCCCTTCTGTACATATGTAATTACAAAATGGTCTTTCGAAAAAGAGTGCCATTATTAAAAACCCAACGACTATAATCCATCCCAAAATCGTAATACTACTTCCCATTAATACCGTGGTAAAGTTCACCCTCGGATCGTAGATCATCATGCTAAATACAAAATCCGAGGTCACCAATAATACACAAGCAAATAAAATATAACGACTAAAGATCAATACCTGATGTACCCGTTTTGGCATCTTTATTTTGCGAATCCCGAGGAATTTCCCAAACTTACTAATCAACTCTTGCATCAATCCATAGGGACAAATCCATCCACAAAATACTGGCCCTGCCACAATCGTTATCCCCAATAGGACCCCCAAAGTTATTGCGTCATTGATCCATAGGCCTGCGATTGTAAGGGCGAGGCTAACTATTTGAATGGCAAACCGCGCCAATTGAAGCTTTTTAATTTTTCTATTCATACCTGTAGTTTCCTCCAATCCATAATTTCCATGTGTCTGACTGATGGCTTCATTTTACAAAAGAAAGCTTAAAGCAACCTTAAAATAAAATTGTTTTAATTTAAGGTTCTTTCAAGGTTCGTTTGATAAACTGATAACAATGTCAAAAGTATATGCTATAATTAGTGAAGTAATTTTACAGGAGGCACGAAAACAGTTGGTATAAGTTTATAAAAGTTTA
>CAZJIO010000077.1:0-8941 GCA_964546035.1 uncultured Eubacteriales bacterium
GGTATCCAATATGCTCCCTTTCATGTCAACAGGGCTTAATTTTTTAACTATGCCATAGGGTGTATTCAGTGAAAGCTTATCACCATTTCCTGAAATTACCCATAAAACCTTATACCCTTTAGGTACAGTGGTAAGCTTGGCCTCTCCTATCCCATCGGTAAAATAAATCAGCAAATTTATTTTCTGTCTATTCGCATATTCAAAAACAGGAGAAAATTTTGTTGCTCCCCTCGTATTCATTCTGTCTTTCAGGTCTTTTTCAGACTGGACTTTGTAGGAACGCCTGATGAGATCATCACACTCAACGACAGTGATTTCATGTTTGTAGTTTTTAACAATACTGAGCACTTCAACCATCGCCTGATGAAACTCCTCATCCGAGATACTGCCACTTGTGTCAATTGCTACGGTGATGTTGGCTTTATGACTCTTAAGTTGACCTCTTAAATCTAGTCGATCGGGCTGTCTTCGATCTCTTCTCGTTATGACCTTCTTTTTTTCACCTTCAACCATACCCATGAGCCTTTTTAAATACAAATTCCAAGGCAGTTCACCTCGGCTATTTTTGAGTGAGGCGATTAAGTCTTGTAAGTAGGTTGGAATCTCACCCTTTTGAGATTCATCAATCGCCTTTTGGGTAAATTCCATTAAAGTTTTTTCATCTATCTCGCTGGATTCTTCCCATATGTCATGGGTCTTGAAAATGATAAACTCAGTTTCCTGACTTTCATTTTCCATAGGTTGCTCCTCAGAGTCCTCTTCTTTTTCATCTAATAAATCCATGGCTATTTGAATTTTTTCTGCATAATACTCAAAGGAACCATAATGATCAAGCTTTAATCCATATTTTGAATTAACGCTGTTCAAAGTAATCGCATAGGGAGGAAGGGGATTTAAGCGCTCATTGACAACGATATCCATTGCCATATTAATCGCCGATTGACTATATCTGCCCTTGATTTCCTTAGCCCTGATTAAATGCATGGACAAAACATGGAGTATTTCATGCTTAATCGAACTTTCCATTTGTTTTGGACTGAGCTGTAAAAAAATGAAGGGATTAAAATACATGACATATTTCGCCCCTTTAAAATTAACCCCAGTTGGGCTTGAGATATCAAATCTGATTTCTCTTGCCATATGTAATAAAAAGTAGCCATAAAAATTATCCCGATCTTCCATTAGCTTGAAATTCACACGATCAAGGACCTTGAAAAATTGTTTTTCATCGATAGTTTCCATAGATTATACCCTAATTGTCTCATAGGTCTCAAAGTACATATGAACAAATGCTTCATTTTCAATTGCATACTGATAGACACTATGGTAACTGTTTTTTATATCCTTCATGATGCCTACCCTTAAATCTACAGGATATGTTTTTAGAAATAAGATGAGTTGATTGATGAAGTGGGTTGCTTCGTGGTTATTTTTATGGAGCGTGTCTTCTAGGATTTTAAGGATGTTTTTTGCACTGAGATAAAGTCTGGTATGACTTTCCTTTTGTACCCGCTCAGTTAAAGCTTCCGAGAGGTCATCACCAACAAAAACATCCTCATAGGATACAAGGGGATTATAGTCGTGTTCTATAAAGCTGATAAACTCTTCTGCAATTAGTTTCCCAACATTTCCCTTTAATACATTAAGAAATATGGATCTTGGTATAGCATTCTGGTCTTGTGAATAAATTTTATAGGACTTAGAAATCCGCTCATAACTCCTTGGTGTTGCACGTATGGACCCTTCATTGATTCTATATAAATACTCCGGGAAGGTTGAAATAAATTCAATGACCTTTTGATCAATCCCAACATCTATTGCCCAATTCATCCACTGGACGTGATCTGATTCCATATATAACCACACAAACCGATTTTCCTGAGCCGCGTCCATATCCACAACCTGGTAATCAAAATCCGAACCATACTTATCGGAAGGATTCATAGCTGCTAATATTTTTACACCTTCGTATAAGGCGTATCCATTAATCTCTTTATTTAAAATCAAATTCATCAATTCCTGCTGAACAGCATGCTCGCAGCGATTGATTTCATCTATAAACAAAAGAACAGTTTTTCCCTGTGATAATTCATGGTCAATCTTCCGCAGTTTATGATGAACCGCATAATTTGTCATTTTTCTTTCTTCACGATTTCCACCTTCATCTAGAGTGAAATAGGTTTCTACTGTTGGAAGACCACCAATTTCACCTTCTTTGAGAAGATTGCCATCAATGACAACGAGGCTCCAATTATTTTCTTCAGCTATTTCCTTGGCTAGAGCAGTTTTACCAATGCCACTATCACCAATGATTAAAGGTACCTCGCCTGTAGCGAGTACCAATTGAACACTTTTTTTGGTATCATTAAAATTCATATGTACTCCTTTTAGACCCTCTTGAGCTTTTCATCAACTGTGATTTTTTTTGCGCTTTTACTTCCAAATTGATATATAAAATTGATTTTATCCATTTCACTAATGATTTTGCAACCCAGTGTGGGATAACTGACAAAATCCCTGACATATTTTTCATCCACATCGTCTTTTGATAGGACTTCCTTTAATACTTCTTCTAATTCATCTTTTGATATTTCTGTGCCAACATATTTCGCGATCAAAATATTGACTTTTAATAAGTCCATTATTTTATTGTGATTTAAATCTTTAACAAACTTAATGGCTCCTTCATTACTTTTAATAGCCATACGCTCTGCTTGATCTGTAGGAGCACTGATAAACCTTAATGCCTCATAGTTTATTTTCACTGCCTCAAGTTGTACACTTTCACAGGGGTCTTTGATAAACTGTATGGCCTCATAATTTTTTCTTACAGCTAATAATTGATAGGCTTCACTTGGCTGCACCAGATACTTGATCGCCCATCCTGTTTGGTCTAGTGCTAATAGAATCACTTCAACCGTTGGATTTTTTATATGTTCCAAGTTCGCCCATGAACCATTTATGGCTTTAATCATCATTTCCTCTGTAGGGTTTTTAATAAACTTAAAAGCACCTGGCTGGTTATTTATAGCGATTTCCTGCATCTCTCTTGTTGGCTCATGGATATATTCTAGTAAAAGTCCGTTTCGCCTAAGTGCTACTAACTTCATTTCTTCGCTTGGATGATCTATAGATACAATAATAAAGGGATTATTCTTAATGAGTTCTAAATACTTTGAATTTTCCATCCTATCTCTCCTTCTTTTTCACTATATAATAACAAATATTTAGATAAATTTCTACCAGCTTTTTGGCTGCAATACTAAATATGACATCTCTTATACCAAATTTAACATTTATTAGTTAAAATCATAGGGGTAAGATATGACTTGTGTTTCGTTTTTCGTGTCATTTTATGTAATAAAACAAAAACTACAGAGGTGTTATCATGTTCAGCGCATTAAAAGCATTAAAACCTTATTCAAAGCACTATGGAAAACTGATGGTTTCTGGGGCTATTATGGCCGTTTTATTCGCGCTTTTTGCTCTCATCGAACCCCAAGTAACTGGCAACCTAGTGGATGGTTTGCTCAATGGAAAGTCAACCTACTACATGCTCCAAGGGTGTCTATTAATCTTCATTTCTACCCTTATACGTGCTGTCTTGCGACGCACCTTTCTCATGAATTATGAAAAAGCCTCCCAGGGTATCATCTACAAACTTCGTGAAGATATGTACCTCAAACTGCAAGGTCTTGATTTTAACTTTTTTGATCGTACGCCTGTTGGCCAAACCATGTCAAAGATGACAGGGGATATTGAAGCGGTGCGTCACTTTTATGCTTGGAGTATACATGAAGCTTTGTTTCATGCTGCCCTCTTTATTTTTGCCCTCATTAATATGCTGGTGATCAGTCCCCTCTTAACGGTTTCCCTCATTCTCGTTGTCCCTTTCATCGTTTTCATATCTCTGCGTTTGTCTAAAAAGATTAAACCAACATTTACGCGCATACGAGAGGAATTCTCTCGACTCAATATACTTGTCCAAGAAAACATCAGCGGAAACAGAATTGTCAAAGCCTTCACCCGTGAGGATTTTGAAGTTTTCAAATTCGATAAGGTCAACAAGGACTATGAGCGTGTTAATCTTGAATCCGCAAAGGTTCAGGAAGCCTATCTCCCAACATTAGATGCAATCGCCGTGTTTTTCAATGTCATAGTACTGCTCCTTGGAGGGCTAATGATCATGGATGGTCAGCTCAGCATTGGTACACTTGTTGCTTTTAACCGCTTGTTGTGGATGATTAACAATCCCCTTAGAATGCTTGGTAAAATCATCAATGATTTCCAAAACTTTAGTGCTTCCTATGAGAAGATTGATGTATTCATGAAGGAAACCTGCGATCTCAAACCCACTGAAAACATCTTAGACAAACCAGAAATCAAAGGACACGTCACCTTTAAAAATGTTAGTTTTCAGTTTGAAGAACAACCCGTTTTAAACCATATTGATTTTGAAGTCAAACCCGGTCAAACCGTCGCAATCTTGGGTGCTACTGGCTCAGGAAAATCCAGTATCATCAATTTGATCTCACACTTTTATGACGCGACTGACGGCGAGGTCCTTATTGATGGGTATCCCATCACCCATTATGACCACAAAACCTTGCGGTCTAGTATTGCCGTTGCCATGCAAGATATTTTTCTATTCTCAGATACCATTGAAAACAACATTGCCTACGGGGTACCCGATTTTGAAGAAAATGAAATCATGTGGGCGTCCCAAGTTGCTGGCATTCATGAGTTTATAGAACAATTCGAAGATGGCTTCGATACCGTCATTGGCGAGCGTGGTGTCGGTTTATCGGGTGGACAAAAGCAGCGAATTGCTTTGGCCCGCGCAATCATCCTAAATCCTAGTATTTTGATACTAGATGATACCACTTCAGCCGTTGACGTTGAGACTGAATATTTAATCTTAACAGAACTAAAGAAAATGAATGCCCTACGAACGACCTTTATGATTGCCCATCGAATCTCTTCTGTTAAAGACGCGGATTTGATTCTGGTTCTAGACAAAGGCAGCATTGTAGAGCGGGGCACTCATGCTTCCTTACTAGCTGAAATGGGTTATTACAATGAAATATTCACCCAACAAATGGGCGACTTTGACCCAAAAGTAAACATAATCAAGGATCATAAAATCAAGAAAAACAGCAAGCCCTGCAGAAATGAGGTGACCCAACATGTCAACTAAAAAAAGAAACTCCTCATTAATTGATGAAGAGTTGGAACAAGTCTTTGACGCAAGCCAGTTTAAGCGTCTCGTCCATTATTTAGTTCCCTATAAAAAAAAGGTCTTACTCACCCTCGTTATCATATTTTTTTCAACAATTGCTGGACTTGTTACACCCTTTTTGTTTAAAGTCGCCATTGATGACTATATTCCTAACTTAAATCGAAGTGGACTTTGGATCATTTCTATCCTATTTATTCTCTTGATTCTCATTAGCAGCATTAGCGTTAAGTACCGTATACGGTATATGTCTCAAATAGGACAATATGTGGTCTCTGATATGCGTAAGGATATTTTTGTGCACCTTCAAAAACTACCTTTTTCCTATTTTGACTCTCGACCACATGGTAAAATACTTGTGAGGGTCGTTAATTATGTCAATACCATCAGTCAGTTGATTTCGAACGGACTCATCAATCTGGTTACAGATCTATTTACCTTCGCAGTAGCCTTTTTGATTATGTTCTTAATTAATTGGCGCCTTTCTTTGATAGTTGTTGCTTTTGTACCCTTTACTGTTGCCGCCGTCTTATTTATTAAAAATCGTCAACGAAAATCCATGCAACGTCTGAGTGCGAAACAATCCAATATGAATGCCTATATTCATGAGAGTATTGCCGGCATGAAAGTGACCCAATCCTTTACACGGGAAGAGACAAACTTTCGTATTTTCAAAACCCTCATGGATGAATACCAAGATTCATGGCTCTTAACACGGCGTTATGGCATTTGGATGTGACCCATTATGAAAAATGCTCAAATATTGTCTCAAGTCGCCTTTATTATGCTAGGCGTCATCCTTATGAGAGACTCCATTTCAGCGGGTACATTGGTCGCCTTTATTGGGTATTCTGGTAACTTTTGGATGCCTTTGGTCAACATCAGTGAATTCTACAATCAACTGATTCAGGCCTCAGCCTATTTAGAACGCATCTTTGAAACCATCGATGAGGTTGCTGAGATCCAAGATAGTCCGGATGCTTATGCATGTCCTGAATTAAAAGGCCATGTGAAGTTTGATCAGGTGACCTTCGGATATGACAGTTCTCGTGTTATCTTGAAAAACTTCAGTTTGGATGTGAAACCAGGTGAGAAAATCGCCCTTGTCGGTCCTACAGGTGCAGGAAAAACCACTGTCGTCAATCTCATCAGTCGATTCTATGATGTTGACTCTGGTTCCATCAAGATTGATGGACATGATGTTCGCGATGTTACCCTTAAAAGTTTACGCAGTCAGCTGGGCATTATGATGCAAGACACTTTTATTTTTTCAGGTACAATTATCGACAATATACGTTACGGGCGACTTGACGCCAGCGATGAAGAAGTGATCGATGCTTCCAAAGCTGTGTGTGCCCATGCTTTCATTGAAGTCATGGAGAAAGGTTATTATACAGAGGTCAATGAACGGGGTAGCCGCCTTTCAACCGGACAGCGTCAACTGATTTCTTTTGCAAGAGCGCTTCTAGCCAATCCGAAGATCCTTATCCTAGATGAAGCTACCTCTAGTATCGATACCCAGACGGAACAAGCCATTCAAATAGGGCTTGAGCGTCTCCTTGAAGGCAGAACCTCCTTTGTAATCGCCCATCGTTTATCTACGATTAAACACTCAGACCGAATACTTGTCATTAATGGCCAAGGTATTGAGGAAATGGGCACCCATGATGAATTGATTGGACAAAAAGGTCATTATCGCAATCTCTACGAAGGTCAATTAAAGTTTTTACTATAATTCAAATACAAGCAAAAAGGGGCATATGCCCCTTTTTGCTGTCTTATGATCTTAATTCAATCTCAATTCTATTTTCTATCACATAATCCTTGTCATAAATCTTAACCTTCAAGGGTGGACCTTCAACTTGAACTGCAATCTGCCTTTGACTGACTTCCAGATTAATTTTTCTCTCCTGGTATTTGACTTGAAAACGATAACCTTCCCACTCTTTAGCAATCATAGGCTGAAAACTGATGCCTTCTTCCTTAATCCTAAGACCACCAAAGCCATAAACAATTCCCATATAGGAACCACCCATATTGGCCATGTGTAGACCATCTTTTGTATTGTTATGTGTGTTATCGAGGTCCAGTCGAGCAGTTTCCATAAAGTGAGCATAAGCCTTTTCCTGATACCCTAATTTGCAGGCCATAATACTACTGATGCAATAAGCTAGGGAGGAATCATGGGTTGTCAACTTTTCATAATAGTCATAACTGTTTTTCATGGTACTAGTAGTAACGTAATCTTCTAATAAGAAATGCGATAGTACAGCATCTGCTTGTTTTAATACTTGGTGTCGATATATTGTCAGCGGATGAAAATTCAATAGTAAGGGATATTGATTTTTCTTCGTCCCTTCAAAATCCCACACTTTTTTCGAGAGAAAACTATCATCTTGGGGTGTTAAATCCTGCTCAAGATCATAAGGTAGATACATTTTATTCGAGAGATCATGAAAGCTTTGAATCTCTTTTTCTGTGATACTTAATTTTTTCAATAACTTTTCCACAGCCTCTTCTGAACAATTAATCTGTAACTCTGAATAAATCTTATTAGCCCAGTAAAGATTGTATTTAGCAATAGCATTGGTGTAGAAATTATTATTAACAAGGGCCGTGTATTCATCGGGTCCTGTCACACAATCGATATAATATCGTCCATTTTTTTCATGACCAACTTCTATCCACAATCTTGCCGTTTCAAACAATACTTCTGCACCATAACCCAGCATAACATCCACAGCCCCGGTCGCAAGATAATAGCTGATAAAGGCATAGGCAACATCGCCACTGATGTGATATTGAGCCGTCCCCGCGGGAAAATAGGTAGAACATTCTGTGCCGCTTATGGTTCTCCATGGAAATAATGCGCCAGAAGCATGACCCATTTCTTTTGCCCTGGCTTTTGCTGACTCCAAAATGGTATACCGGTACATCAACAGATTTTTAGCAATTTCCGGATGTGTTAGGAGAAAAACCGGGAGTATGAATATTTCTGTATCCCAGAAATAATGTCCTTCATAGCCTTCTCCGGTTAACCCCTTCGCTGCAATATTGCTAAATCTATCCTTTCCGACAGATTGCAACAGATGAAAGACGTTAAAGTCCAAGCCTTCTTGCAAAGCTTGATCCCCTTTAATTTCAATATGGGCATCCTTCCAAAAAAGTTTCAAGTACGCTATTTGCTCGTTTCTTAAGGTATCAAAGCTGATGGCTTTATAGTTTTTTATGTATTCAATCCCCTCTTCCTTTGGAGATCCGTGCCTTAAAGTATCTGTATAAACCACATATTTTGTAAAGGTTGTTATATCTCTCAGTTCAAATTGATGAGCTTCTTGAACTGAAAATGCATTGGCGAGCTTTTCTATGATGACCACATCTGATGTCAAAGTACTACAGAGTACACTTGAACAAGCACATAGAAGATGCGATTGGTTTGTATGAGCCGTAATCGTTAAACAAGGCTCCAGTTGTAAATCTTGCACCTGAAGATGCTTGGAATGTCCACTGGCTACACGTGGGTCATCTTTTTCAGTATAGTTTTCTACATCACCATTGACGATAGAGATTACCTTCACTGGCCCAAAATAGGTAATGGGTTCTAGAATAAGCTCTATAGCAAATAACTCTTTTTTGATAAATGAAACGATTCTTTTAAAAGTAATTCTAAGGGTTTGTTGTCTCTCAGTGCAATAAACAAAGCTT
>CAZJIO010000077.1:8959-17747 GCA_964546035.1 uncultured Eubacteriales bacterium
TACAACCCCTTCCTCTAAATCCAAGGTCCTTATAAACTGAGACACATTTTCGCCAAGAGCTGAGACCCTTTCTCCATTTTCAAGTTCGATGTATAACGTTTGGGCATCGATTGTATTAAGCAGTCTTTGGGCTTTTTCTGGAAAGGCAAAGGCTTTTTCCGGATAAGTGATATCAACAATGTCATAAAAGGCGTTGATATACGTCCCCCGTATAGTGGGCAAATCGGTATAGCCCTCTTCAAAATTTCCTCTGATCCCAATATAACCATTACCAAGAGCAAATAAGCTTTCATTTACAATAAGCTTCTCCTGTTGGAGAGATGTTTCTTTTATTTTATGTGTCATGTCTTCACCTGCTATTCTTTGAGTGCACCTGATGTTAATCCGGAAATAATCTGTTTCTGGAAGAGCAATACAATAATTAATGTGGGTATGGTAACAACAATCGATGCTGCGGTTACCTGACCCCAAAAAATTTCAAATTGTCCTCTTAAGAAGGATATGGCAACAGGTGCTGTTCGATAAGATATGTCCGTATTGAGTGTCAGGGACAAAATGTATTCATTCCAAACACCAATAAATGTAATAATGGCGGAGGTAAAAATGCCAGGTAACGCCAAAGGTGTTACAACCTTAATCAAGGTCTGCATCGGTGTTGCCCCGTCAATTTTAGCTGATTCTTCAAGAGAATAAGGAATTTTCTTAAAATGTGTGACTAAGATGTAGATGGCCACTGGCAAGGAAATCATTGAATATGGAAAAATAATGTTATAAGAATTGGTCCAACCAAGCTTTGTAAAAAGGTTGTATATTGGGCCAACTACGATCATCTGTGGGAACATGGATACAGCAAGAATAAGGGTTAAAATAAACTTTTTACCTCTAAAGTGGAGTCTTGCAAGGGCGTATCCTGTAAAAACCGAAAGTACGGTGACATAGATCGTCGTTAAGGATGCAACGATGAAGCTATTTTTAATACCACTAAAAACGTGATTATTTACTAAGGCTTTATAATGCTCAAGGGTTGGGTGATTGGCGATAATCCTAAAGGCACCATCCCCCCAAATTTCATTTTCAGGTTTAAAGGAAGTCACTAGGACCCAAACAAATGGAAAGATAATTACGGCGATATAAACCATAATAAAAATACTGAAGGCCCTCATTAAATTTTTATTCGTTATTATTTTTTTCATAGGACCCTCCCTTAATCTCTTGATGTAATATCTACATCAAGGATCTTAATATAAAAGAAACAAATCACTGCAACACAGATTGCTATTAAGATAGTCAGTGCTGAGCCGTAACCAAACTTGGTCTGTGCAAACATTACTTTATAGGCATAGATAGAAATCGATTCTGTGCTACCACCTGGTCCACCACCTGTTAACACATAAATCAAGTCAAACACTCTAAAAGCATCTAAAGTTCTAAAGAGCAGCGCTACAAGTATTGAAGATTTCAGCATCGGTAAGGTGATCTTGAAAAATTGTTGTAACTTATTGGCACCATCTACATTTGAAGCCTCATATAAGTCATTGGATATGGTTTGCAGTCCAGCTAAAATGAGGAGCGCCATATAAGGCGTTGTCTTCCAAATATCTGCAATAATCACGGCTCCCATTGCTGCTGTGCTGGTTAATAGCAAATCTGTTGGTTGATTAATAAGACCAATCTTTGCAAAAATTGTTGCCACTATACCACTGCTCCCATTAAACAAATACAGCCATATTAATGCGGAAACGACAGTTGGTATGGCCCAGGGAATCAAAGAGAAAGTTCGAATGAGACCTCTACCTCTCATGGCTTTGTTCATAATCAGCGCAAGCATAATACCAAACACGAGCTCAAAACCAACAGATATGAAGGTGAATATCAAAGTATTGGTCATCGCACCCCTGACGCGACCATCCTTAATGGCTTGAGTATAGTTACCTAATCCAATAAAATTCGGACTAATCATGGATGATTTATACCCCTGGGTTACAGCGATCACATCTTCTTTGATGGTGACACCGGCATCATCTACTGCATAAATATCAAGCACCGCATTTTCAGCCCAAAATAAAAATGCTTCCATCTCTTTCTGCTCTTCATCTGAAAGTTTAACGACAGTGCCTTTATTCTTGTACCTTTCCAGAATCTTTTCTTCAAAGGCATTTATCTCAGAAAGAAAAACATTTATTTTTTCTTTTGTCTCCTCAAGGGCAGCTGTTGATAATTCGCTGTCTAAGTAAAAATTCAAATACTTATTGGTTTCTTTGAACAAGTCAAGATTGTATTGATGGTCAAAAGTTAATCGAGACTTTGTTTGATCATTTAATTGATAATCGAATAACGAGTAAGTTGCAGATTGGATGACTGGCCATAAAGAAAAAACAAATATAAAGATCATTGCTGGTAGTATTAAAAAATAAGCAATTTTATCATGTTTCATTATATTTCCCCCATAAAGAGTGGCTTTGCCGTGCTTAAAAATTTAAGGCTGCATGTTAGACATGCAAACCTTAAAAGGAAAGATTTTATTAGTTTAAAGCGCCTTCTATTTCCTTAACAGCATCCTCTAAGGATTTTGAACCGGATAAATAAGCATGTGCTGCAATTTGAATGGCATCTGATACTTCTGAATAATTCGGTACCACTGGTCTTGCAATTGTTGTCGTTAACGCATTTTTGAAACCATCATTTGTGAGCAAATCGTTTGCTGCAATGATTTCTGAATCGGATAACAAGGCATTAAGTCCTGGAAGACTTGCGTTTACGGTGCCCATTATTCTCTGTCCCGCGTCTCCTGCTAAGAAAATTGCAAAATCCTTTGCTCCTTGAAGATTGTCAGAATTCTTGTTAAGCCCTATCAACCAACCCCCAACAGTTCCCCCTGCTGGTAATGGCGCAAGCCCGACTTGCTCACCAGTTGCTGGTGTTTCGTCTGTATTTACCATACCCATCATATATGGCCAGTTTCTAGCAAATACCGCTTCATTATTTGTAAATGCTGTATGTGTTTCGCCTTCCGTGTATATAAGGATATCTTCTGGTGTTGCTTTAGAATCCGTGAAAGCTTTCATTCTTTCTAATCCACCCTTAATATCAGACCAGTTAGCTGTAAACTCGTTAAGATTACATACCAATCCTTCATATTGTTTGGACTGATACACGATACCGTACTTTGTTCCACCTTGGCCCATATATTTCTCTGACATAGCCAATAAATCATCCCAAGTATATGTACCCGCTTCTAATTTTACGCTATCTTCTTCAGATACAACGTCACTTCTATAGTATAAGAAGCCTAAGTCTGGGAAATAAGGTAATGCATAATTTTTACCTTGGTATTTACCAGAAGCCATAGATCCTGCATTGAAATCACTGACTTTCCAGCCTTGATCCATCATTAACTCATCCACTGGTTCAAGATAGCCTGCTGATGCAAATTCGCCTGCCCAAACAACGTCCATTGCCAGCACATCGTATTCTCCAGATCCTGATGATAATGAAGTCAATAATTGATCATGCATTTGTGCCGAATCATTTGTCATATTGGCATATTCTACTTCATATTCTGGATACGCCGTTTCAAAAGCTTCAATAACTTTTTGGAAGCCACCTACGGAATCGGCTTGAAATCCTAATACAATTTTTGTTTTTGTTTTTTCAGGTGCTGCCTGAGTTGTTGCTTCAGCTGTTGTTGCCTCAGTAGCACTTACAGACTTATCCTCTACCTTTGGCTCATCAACTTTACACCCAACTGCCACAACCATTAGCATAACAACTACCATTAATATTGATACGATCTTCTTCATTTTTTCCCTCCACTACTATCTTCATGACTTGTTTACTACATCTTGCATTATAGACTAAAGAGGCGGTATAATTAAAAAAAAATAAAAACTAAATAATATATCATATTCATTATGTTTATATCATATTTATTATATAAACCCAAGAGAGGAGAATTAAAATTGGATGAACATCGACTTTCCATCAGTGAGAAAATGAACCTGTACTATCAATTTGCAAAAATACCCATACACTTATTGTCGGATGAGGAATACATCCTGTCTTATGACGCATCCGATCGATCTCTCGACTCAGTCCTTGATTGGTTTTTCACACAGGTGCATGCTTCTATCCGAAATCAATCCATCAGTGGTCTCCTACATCTCAACGGAGAAAATGAGGAATCCTTTTTGCTTACCATCCTCAAAGTTCACGAAAAAAATCATTATATCCTTTCAGGACCTTTTATAATCGCCCAAACCCAAGTTGACATTGTTAACAAGCTCATCCTTAAGCGAAGAGCAACCTTAGAAGACAAAGAAATGCTTTTGAACCACTTTTCATCCATATCAGTTGTCAACGAAAAACAGAGTATATTAAATACACAATTATTTAATGAATTATTCAACCCCATTGTTTCATTACGCGCTACCAAGGAAAATACAGTGTCTGAGAAATTCTATCTCCATCGCATAGAAAATAAAGAAAAATGGTACACCCACCCACCTTATTTTCTTGAACAAAAGCTATTAGTTAAAATTAAAGAGGGAAATGCCAAAGAAGCAGAGAAAATTGTTCATTCCCTCAACACCTACCATGATGCCATTTTAGCCAAACAACCCATAAGATCCTTTAGAAATTCCCTCATTTGCAGATGTACCCTCTACACCCGGGCTGTCATTGAAGGGGGTGTTGATTCTGAAGTTGCATTTACTCTGTCAGATACTTACATAAATGAAATCGAATACTTATCTGATATCCAAGACCTATACCACTTAGACATAAAAATGATTGGCGAATTCACAAAGCTGATCAATCTTACAATCAATAGAAAGTACTCACCCCTCGTACAATCTGCACTCAAAGTCATAAATGCTGCCATCAACGACAAATTAAGCGTGGAAGAAATCGCCTCTAAAATCCATACCAACCCCAGTTATTTATCACAGGTATTTAAAAAAGAAGTGGGTACTGCTTTAAATATTTACATGAATCAACTGAAAATTGAAGAAGCTAAATACTTTCTATCCTTTACCAATAGCTCCCTTGCTGATATAGCCAGCTTTTTCCAATTCTCTTCCCAAAGCCATTTTACCAGCGTATTTAAGCAGTTCACAACAATGACCCCTCTCAACTATCGGAAGAATTATATCAATTCAAGAAATACCTTGAGACCCTAGAAGTTAGCACTCTCTTACATAAAAAGGGATGGCTCACAATTTACATTGCGAAACATCCCTTTGACAAGCGTTGTTTAATAATTACTTGTGCCCACATGAACATGACGTACACCCCGTGCACGATCCTTTGTTTGACGTTAATTTACCACTCAAGTAGTCTTCAAGAACCGTTTGAATATCACCCTCAATATTATCTATCACAATTAAATTTAATGCCTCTAAATCTTTAAGTAAGCTACTGTCAATATGCTTTGTAATAATTACATCTACACCAAGTGTTCTTAAATATTGTCCTAATAGTTCGTTTGGTTGTTCACATGCATCAACAACAATTTGATCAATCACCTGACCTTCTACGATTGTTATAACAGCAACCTGCTCACATTGTACGATTAAATCGGATACCTCTTGTCCTTCTTTTATAATAGCAATTTTCATCTACTTAGTCCTCCATTTTTATCTCATTAAGCCATAGAAACAGCTGTTTCTAGTTGCATAATAGCGCCTTGCAACGCTTCTTTGCTACTTGTATGACATCTTATTACTGGTATGTTCTTTCTCTTTGCTTCTTTAAGGGCGGTTAAAACCATTTTATGTGAAACTGTATTAGTAAAGAGTATCATACCATCTGGCGTGCCAATTGTCTTATCAAATCGTGTTGTCATCTTAGTAAAAACCTTAACTTTATGTCCTTTTGTCCATCCAATCCCTTTATAGTCCTCTTCCATTCTTTCATGACCACCTACTAAAACTATACTCATGTCGTCAACTCCTCGTATTTTTTTATTTATAGTAACCTAAACTCTTTTGCAACGATAGAAAACTTTTGAAATATTGATAAGTCTGTTATATAATGAGAGCTTAAGAAGAACCTTTAGTTGAATAGGAGATAACACTTATGGCTATCCAATCGTCTGGTGAAGATTATTTAGAAACGATACTTGAACTCGAGAGCGGAAGTGGTTTCGTGAGATCTGTAGAAATTGCACGAAAATTAGGTGTGTCTCGTCCTAGTGTGAATAAAGCAATGAACATTCTCAAAGATGCTGGAATGATCTATCATGAAGCCTATGGCGATATTTCACTTACCGAAAAGGGCCGTGAACGGGCCAATCAAACGGTAAAAAGACATCGGGTCATTAAAACCTTTTTGATGGATATCTTAAAAATTGATGAAACAACTGCAGAAGAAGATGCCTGTAAAATGGAGCATGTCATTAGCGACATCACCCTTGATCAGTGGGAAGTCTTTAATGAAACTTATCTCAATAAAAAATAAACTTGCCTATTGTACCAGAAAAACAACAGCCAACGGACTGTTGTTTTTAGTTTGTATTCTTATGAAAACGTCGTAAACTCACTACCAAAGGTAACACACTTTTGTAAGCCGTCAGCATCCGGACTTTCATTAATGATTAACCCTTCCTCTAAGAACAATTGAGCACCACTCTTAATTACGCGCTCTTGCCAATCTCTCATCCACTGACCGTCTCCCCAACCATAAGAACCGAACAAAGCAACTTTTTTCCCTTTAAGCAGACCTTCCACTTCAAGGAATAAGGGTTCGAATTCACTTTCTTCTAGAACTTCGTCTCCCATCGATGGACAACCAAAAATAATGTGATCGTATGTATGAATATCTTGAACCTTAACCTCTGAGACATCTTTCAAGACGACATCGACTCCTGCATCCTTGACTCCTTGAGAAATTGCTTTTGCCATCTCTTGGGTATTTCCGCTACCTGACCAATAAACTACTAATATTTCATTCATAATGTGCCTCCATATAATTTTATGTTAAGATATAATCTAGTCCCCTATATCCCTTTTTAATCTGTTCACATAAATGGGTTCTTAATGAATCGTATCGTTGAAAACGTTGCTTGGTGTTTTCCAAATCTGAATAGACCTTCCAATAGCCGCAAAACATATAATTTTGCCCAGAATTTTCAATGAATCCTGTTACATCCTCAAGGGGATAATTAAGGAACAGCCCAATTTCATGAGGATAAGCTTCTTTAAACTGTTGATGCCTCGTCATACGTTGTGATAACCGAGCTAAAATGGTGTTTAAATCCATCTCATCCAAATCATATCCAGCGGCTTCAAGATACTCCTTGATATCTGGTTGATTTAAATATGCCAAAAGTAATTTCCTGTGATAAATGAATACCAAAGTTCTCTTTGGGCATTCACAGAGAATCTCCATCGCTAGCCCCCTCGAAGAAAAATAATGGTTATATTCACTAATACGCTCCTTAATCGCTTTAAATTTTAAGTGATTTAAGGATACTAGATTTGCCGTCTTTTCTTGAGCGAGGGTTGGTGCACAATGAAAGGCTAGTTTATACTCAAAGGATTTGTCTACTGATTCAGTTAATCTATACATTTTCTCTCCCTATTCAACCTTTCGGACGTGTTAGCTCCGGCTAACTTATTCACAAAAAAAATAAGAACAACAATTCACTTTCAAGTTAGCCCAAACTAACATAAATATTACCACAAATTGAATACTCTGTCAACATCAAATTGATAACACTTCTCATTTACAAAGTAGCTTCAAAAGAAAAAGACAGGTCAATTAGCACCTGTCCTATTCTTTTGAAGCTTACACCATTCTATTTGGGTCGATCGCTTGTATGACTTCCTCGGTTAACAGACCTTTTTCTTGCAGTACTTGTTTGATGGTTTTATTTTCTTCATCCGCTTTCATTCCTATTTGAGATGCGATATCGTAGCCCATTGCATTGCTTAAACCCGTAACCAAGGAAAGACTTTCTTCCATCCATTTTTTACACATTTCATGATTGACTTCAATGCCACTAATACACTTTTTACACAAGGTTTGAATTGCATTTGATAACAACTCAATGGAATGAAGGAACGTATGTGCTATCAATGGCATCATTACGTTAATCTCCAATTGACTCGCAATGCCAGCTGTTGCAATTGCGGTCTCGTAACCAATTACCTGACAACACACCATATGGGTCATTTCTAGTATTGCTGGATTTATTTTTCCAGGCATAACTGTTGAACCAGGCTGAACTGGTGGGAGGGTAATTTCTGCTAGACCTGTTCTTGGACCAGAACTCAGTAACCGTAGATCACTGGTAATTTTGATGAGGTGAATCGCAAGTTCTTTTAAGGTCAGCATACACCGTATCGGTTCACTCATATTTTGCATAAAGGCAAAAATGTTTACAGGTTCTCGGAATGGATTCTGGGTGCGCTTACAAACCTCCTGCATTATTTTAGGTGTGTATTCAGGTGGTATGCTCATTTTTGTCCCAATTACATTCCCACCTAAACCAATTTCAAACAATGCTGTTAGTCTTTCATTTAATTGCCCGTGAACAGCCTGTATGGTTCCTGCATAACCTGAAAATTCTTGGCCCAAGCGAATCGGTACACCATCATGCAAATGCGTACGAGAGGATTTTAGGACAGGCATGAATTGATCCGCTTTCTTTTGTAGTTCCTCATGCAAATGCATTAATTCTGGTAGTAATCTTTGAATTAACATCTCTGCACCTGCAATATTAAGGGCTGAAGGAAAGGTGTCGTTTGTTGATTGGGACATGTTGACATGATCATTTGGGTGAATCCTC
>CAZJIO010000077.1:17757-20483 GCA_964546035.1 uncultured Eubacteriales bacterium
GGAATTCCCCATTATTTCTGTTGCTCTATTGGCAATAACCTCATTGACATTCATATTCTGAGAGGTACCTGCGCCTGCTTGGTACACATCCACAACAAAATGCTCATCCCATTTCCCTTCAATAACTTCTTCTGCCGCCTGAATAATGGCCATGCCCATCTCTGGAGTGAGTGAACCTAGTTCCATATTAACCCTTGCAGCTGAAGCTTTAATAATCCCTTGAGCTTTAATAAATGAACGGGGTAATCTCAATCCACTAATTGGATAATTGTCTACTGCTCGTTGGGTTTGTGGTCCGTAATAAGCTGTTATGGGTATCATGATAATACCCAATGCATCATTTTCTAATCGAAAGGGATTGTTCACATTCATTTTATTCTCCTTGTACGCACATAAAATAGAGGTTAGCTTTATTGTTATCAACTAACCTTTAAGTCATTCAAAATCTTTCTTACTTTAGTGCCTACGCTGAGTTTATATACATTGGACATACCCGCCAATTTTCATAACAAAACACTATGCAAGCATTGCGATGACAACAAAAAAGTCAACTCATTGAATTCAAAAAGAATGAGTTGACCAAGCTATTAGTTCCCCTGAAAAATCGTATTCGTATCTCTACATAAATATTGTACTGCCTTTCGTCCTGTTTCTGCCGCAACAGGAAGTCCGCCTGGAACCATAATGCGCTGACCTGCAAAATAAACATTTTTTATACTTTCAGGTTTAGAAGGATAGCTTTCCATTTTGCTTCCTTTTCCCATAATCGACATCCAGGAGCCTTTATAGGAATGCAAATACCGTTCATAAGTCAATGGTGTTGCTACATCCCAAACGGCTATTTTCCCTGTGGTTTGAGGATATTTTTTTGCTAAAATGTTGATAAAAGCTTCAGCTAGCTTCTGTTTTTCAACTTGATAGGTACCATTTTCCTTACAAGCTTTCCAGAAATCATAACTGTCTCCTGAGATGATACACGTCAATGCCGTACATCCTTTCGGAGCATATCCTTTATAGCCTGCATAATTATTAAGACCAATGGAATGTTCCTGTACACCACCACACAGAAGCGGTTCATCCGTGATAAATGATAAGCTTTCTGGAACATCTGATAAATCGGCTTCCACTCCCACGCTAATAAAAGTATTTAGCACAGGTATGATGCTGTTTCGCATCTTTTGTGCCCATGGTTCCTGGATAGGAGGGTCAAACAGTGTGTCTATGGCAACCAGTGTATCTTGAGTTACAATCACAGCATCTGCCTTTACTTCTTCATCATTTATAATGACTCCGCAGGCAGCGCCATTTTGGACCAACACCTTATTTACCTCTTTTTTATACTGTATCTTACCCCCTAACGCTTCAAAACGCTTCGCCATACGTGCAGCCATACTCAGTGAGCCGCCCTCAGGATAACCACCATCACCTGATGCAAGGGTTGCCATGGTAAAAGCCATTGCAGTGGCATTGTAATCAGGTCCAGCGATGTTCATAAGTATATTTTGCAAAATTGGACTTCTAAACCGCTCTGCAAATTCCTTTGAGGATTGTTTTGTATAGAAGGATATTCGGGGAAGAGCCGGCAACATACCCAAAAGTCCGAATAAGGAAAAAGTAGATTTATTCTTGACTTTAAGATCCTTTAAATCCGAAAGCGGCATCGTAACTTTAGTGAACTTTTTTATGTCTCCACAGAATTTAATAATTTCTTTTTCATCCTCAGGTGATATTTCTGTAAAGTGCTGACGCAATTTGTCAAGATCACGGTACAAATAAGCGGTCTGACCGTCTTGTTCAATCACCATAAAAGGATCACGGTTATAAATAGTAACGTCATCATCCAATGCTCCCACCTCACGCCAAATCTTATTAATTGGTGTTTTGGGTGAAGAACCGGTCAACCAATGCATACCGCCTTCGAATAAATATCCCTTTCTCCGCCAACTTGTAGACGCCCCTCCTGGTATGGTATGACTTTCATAAATTGTAACATCAAATCCGCTTTGAAGTGCATAAACACCCGCTGTAAGTCCAGAAATTCCAGCACCTACAATAATTAATTTCTTCAAGTCCGTTACCTCCTTATCATATCTATAATCCAATCACTTTCAGGGCAGGGCGTATTAGGATTAAGTGCAATTTGTTCTGCAATACCTTGAATAGCGCACCAATAAGCTACTGTCAGTGCATGAGGATTCCCCTCACGAATAGTACCATCTATCTGACCTTTTCGAATCAACTCCGCTGTTGGTGTATAGATGTCAAAATTACGCAGCTTTTTCTTTATACTTTCTGGTGCTGCTTCGTTATAAAATGCTCGACCCATCAATACAAACATCTTGGCTGTAAAGGATTCTGTCTGAACATAGTGAAAAATCCGTTTTGCCGAAGATTCGAAAAACTTGATCGGCTCCATATCAGCGTGCTCCATAACACTCATTGGTCCAGAAATACCGATTGTAATGAGTTCTTCATACAGCTTTTCTTTCGATTCAAAATAGTGAAACATAAGTCCCACGCTCATACCCACCTGATCAGCAATGTCACTTATTTTTGTTGAGGCATACCCTTTCCGAATAAATATATCAAGTCCAGCCATAAGAATTTCATTACGTCTTTTTTCTTTTTGTTCTTCTCTCTTTTTTGTTTCAGCTATTCCTTCTTTAATCTCTTTGAATTTTTCAACTTGTTTTTTATCAAAAATGTCTTCTGGGTGTTGTAGGTTG
>CAZJIO010000078.1:0-20380 GCA_964546035.1 uncultured Eubacteriales bacterium
AATAGATTTAGATATAAATAATATTCCTCTTGATGATAAAAAAACTTTTGAGTTATTAGAATCTGGAGAAACAATAGGTGTTTTTCAATTAGAATCGAGTGGTATGCAAAAACTTGTAAAAGATTTGAAAGCAAATCGTGTGATGATTACTTCACAAAATCATGGTTATGTGGTTAAAGAAGAGGGGCTGCCTGAAGATGTTGAGATTACCCATGTCAACTTGAATGATGATACGGTTGAAGGTTTGAAACATGAAAAATTCGGGATTTATACCATTCAGTTTCATCCTGAGGCTTGTCCAGGGCCACATGATACGGATGTTATATTTGATGAGTTTGTAGAGGCTATGAAGAAGAAAGACTGATAGATAGGGATAAAGATAAGGGCGTGGGGGGGAGGTTTACGCAAGTGGTCATACCGTGGGTTGCGAAAACCAGATGCGCTCCTGCGCATATGGTTTTGCTCGCCGTCCTTGGCTCGCGGCTTCACCCACAGTATGACCACTTGCTAAGTCTGCCAGCCCGAGGAAGACCTAAAGAGCTAACCCTAAGACCTCCCGCCCTACCCCTTACGCGAAAAAATAACAGACACCGCAAGGTTTCGCATACACGAGTTTTCCACCACCGAATAATTTAGACACCCCGTTGCACACACTCAAGCCTTTGGGGGCGAGGGTGCGTTCAGCAGCGGAGCATGGATGCGGAGCGCAAACCCTTTGCGCATGGACGCGCAAGGGTTTGCAGAACGCACCTCGCCCCCAAAGGCAAAACCCACCAACCGTCTAAATTATGACCCCCTCCCCAAACTACAAACTCCCTAAACTATAGAAAAGGAAAGGTGACAACATGCCACGTGATTTGAGTATCAAGAAAGTTTTAGTAATTGGTTCCGGTCCTATTGTAATTGGACAAGCCGCTGAATTCGATTATTCAGGCACACAAGCCTGCCAAGCCCTTAAAGAAGAAGGTATTATAACTGTTCTAGTTAACAGCAACCCTGCCACAATCATGACCGATAAAGAGATCGCCGATAAAATCTATATCGAGCCTTTAACCATAAAATACTTAGAAAAAGTAATCGCTAAAGAACGCCCAGACAGTCTCATTGCAGGTATGGGAGGACAGACTGGTCTTAATCTCGCCGTTGAACTCCATGATTCAGGTATACTGGAAAAATACAACGTGAGAGTCATCGGTACACAAATTTCTGCTATTAAAGAAGGCGAAGATCGTGAGCTCTTCAAAAACTTGATGATTAAAATTGGACAGCCAGTTATCGAAAGTAAGATTGTCACCACCATGGAAGATGGCGTAGAATTTGCCAATGTCATTGGATATCCGGTTGTCGTAAGACCAGCCTATACTTTAGGCGGATCCGGTGGTGGAATCGCAGAAGACCGTGAAGAACTTAAACAAACCCTAGCACTAGGCTTACAATTGAGCCGTGTAGGTCAAGTACTTCTTGAGAAATCTATAAAAGGTTGGAAAGAAGTTGAATACGAAGTCATGCGAGATAGCTTTGGTAATTGTATCACCGTGTGTAATATGGAGAACATTGACCCGGTCGGTGTACACACAGGGGACTCAATCGTTGTAGCGCCATCCCAGACTTTATCAGATGTGGAATACCAAATGCTCAGAAAAGCCTCCATCGATATTATCAATGCCATCAAAATTGAAGGGGGGTGTAACGTCCAACTGGCCTTACATCCTGAATCTTTTGAATATGCCATTATCGAAATTAACCCTAGAGTGAGCCGGTCCTCTGCCCTTGCTTCTAAGGCAACAGGGTATCCCATCGCAAAAGTTGCGACAAAAATAGCCTTGGGATATGGACTAGATGAAATACAAAATGCCGTAACAAAGAAAACCAAAGCTTGCTTTGAGCCTACTTTAGATTATGTGGTTGTTAAAATACCGAAGTGGCCATTTGATAAATTTAGAAGAGCCAAAAAGACTTTAGGCACTAAAATGATGGCCACAGGTGAAGTTATGGCCATTGGTAATACCTTTGAAGCAGCTCTCCTAAAAGCAGTACGCTCCTTAGAAATAGGGCAATATTCTCTGCACCATCCAAAGGCTGCCCTAAGAGATATTGATGAATTAAAAAGACGTGTTCAAGTGCCAGATGACGAACGTTTATTTGACCTAGCAGAACTTTTGAGACGCGAGTATCGCGTGGATAAAATCTGTAGAATAACAGGGATGGATCCTTTCTTTGTTAACAAGATCAAAGGCATCGTGGATGAGGAAGAACGTCTAAGAGGCTGTAGTCTAGGGGACATCGATTTGGACTGGATGAGAGCTCTTAAGAAAAAAGGATTCTCCGATAAAGCCATTGCAGATTTCACTAAATCTACACCTATAGAAGTGCTAGCACTTAGAAAAAGTTATGGCATTCAAGCCGTCTATAAAATGGTAGATACCTGTGGAGGAGAGTTTGAAGCACTTTCTCCGTACTACTATTCTACTTACGACCAATATGACGAAGTGGAAGTTTCTGACAGAAAGAAAGTCATGGTTTTGGGGTCTGGTCCCATCAGAATTGGACAGGGCATCGAGTTTGACTACTGTTCCGTTCATGGTATTCTAGCCCTAAAAAAAGCAGGCATAGAAACCATCATCGTCAACTGTAATCCAGAAACCGTCAGCACAGATTTTGATACAGCGGATAAATTGTATTTTGAACCTCTCACAGAAGAGGATGTTTATAACATCATCGAAAAAGAAAAGCCAGATGGGGTAATCCTACAATTTGGTGGACAAACAGCCATCAAACTGGCTAAGTTTTTAAGTGAAATGAAGGTTCCTATTCTTGGAACGAAGCCAGAGCAAATTGATGAGGCTGAAGACAGAGAAAAATTTGATGATTTAATGGAAAAATTAGATATCAAGAGACCAAAAGGGAAAGCTGTTTGGAACTTGGCGGAAGGCTTAACGGAAGCTGCAAGTCTGGGTTACCCCGTCCTTGTACGACCTTCCTATGTTTTAGGTGGGCAGGGAATGGAAATCACCTACAATGCCACAGAGCTAGAACGCTACTTAATCCAAGGCTTTGAAAGAGATAAAAAGAATCCAATCTTAATTGACCGTTACCTTGTGGGAAGAGAAATTGAAGTGGATGCCATCTGTGATGGGGATCATATTTTAATACCAGGAATCATGGAACATTTAGAGCGGGCAGGGGTTCACTCTGGCGACAGTATATCCATTTACCCATCTCAAAACATTTCACAGGAAATTAAGGATAGAATCTTTGTACAAACAGAAAAGGTTGCCCTTGCGCTAAAAGTTATTGGCATGATTAACCTTCAATATATTGAATTTGAAAATGAAGTGTATATCATCGAAGTCAATCCACGTTCTTCAAGAACGGTACCTTATATCAGCAAAGTAACAGGGGTACCTATGATAGAGTTGGCAACGCGAGTCATGCTCGGAGAAAAACTCCAAAATTTAGGTTTTGGAACCGGCGTATATAAAGAAGCTGAGAATGTAGCCATTAAAGTGCCGGTCTTCTCAACACAAAAGCTACCAGATGTTGAAGTGAGCTTAGGACCAGAAATGAGATCCACGGGTGAAGTACTCGGCGTCGGCAAGACCTTCGAAGAAGCCTTATTTAAAGGGTTCATCGCTTCAGGAATGGGCGTTGTAAAGGCTGGAGGAACAATTCTGGCAACCATTAATCACTATGACCAAAAAGAGTTTTTGCCAATTGCTACTAAATATGCTGAAATGGGATATCGTTTTGTGGCAACAGAAGGAACTGCTAGACTGTTACAAGAAAATGGTGTGCCTGTGGTTCAAGTTAAAAAAATCAGTGAAGGTATCCCAAACATATTGGATATGATCAGAAGTGGGTTAATCGATATGGTCATCAACACACCAACCAAGGTCAATGATGCCACAAGAGATGGTTTTGGAATCAGGCGTGCGGCCATCGAAGCCTCAGTACCCGTGCTGACCTCTTTAGATACGGCTAAAGGCATGCTTTCAATCATCTGCTCTAAAATGACAGAAGAAGATACAGAAATCTATAACTTAGGCAACGAATAGTTGAAACAAAATGAGGCGGTGATCATATGTGTGTAGATAAAAGCGCAGGAAAAATAAGTTGTACAATCCTTACAAATAGACCAATTGCGGAAGGCATTTTTGAAATGATTCTTCAGGTTGGCGACCTTGTTAAAGATGTGAAACCGGGGCAATTTGTTAACCTCTATTGTCAATCCGATGCCATGCTCTTACCAAGACCCATCAGCATCTGCGAGGTGGATCGTGAAACGGGTTCATTGAAGCTTGTTTATGCAACCATAAGCGCAGGCACTAAGTCCTTTTCTAAGCTAGGAAGTGGAGCGTCCATTGAAATGCTTGGTCCACTAGGCAATGGTTATACCCTTGTAGACTGTGAGGAAAGTCTTATTGTTGGAGGAGGCGTTGGAACGCCACCTCTCGTGGAACTTGCTAAATCCATCAAAGGTAAAAAGACCATTTACTTAGGCTTTAGAACCAACCCTTATCTGGTAGAAGAACTGAAGAAATATGCTGAGGTTCATGTGGCAACAGATGACGGCAGTATGGGTTTCCAAGGCACAGTTGTGGAGCTTATGAATCAGACTGGTGCAAAAGGACAACAGCTCTATGCTTGCGGTCCAAAACCGATGCTCATAGCCCTTCAGGCTTGGGCACATGAACATGAAATAGAAGCCCAACTCTCTTTAGAAGAACGGATGGGTTGCGGTTTTGGCGCTTGTGTGGGGTGCGTTTGCAAAGTGAAAGCAGATAATGAATTCGGTTATGCCTATAAAAAGGTTTGCAAGGATGGTCCTATATTTGATGGTAAGGAGGTACTTTTATAATGAATATGAAGGTGAATATTGCAGGAGTCGAACTCAAAAACCCTGTTATGACGGCTTCGGGAACTTTTGGTTCTGGACAAGATTTTGAAAAGTACATCGACCTGAGTCGTTTAGGTGCCATCGTGGTAAAGGGTGTAGCCAATAAAGAATGGATCGGAAATCCTACACCAAGAATCGCTGAAACTTATGGCGGCATGCTCAATGCTGTTGGTCTTCAAAATCCGGGCGTTGAAGTATTTATCAAAGAAGATATCCCATTTTTAAGACGCTTTGATACTAAGATTGTGGTCAATGTTGTGGGAAGAACCATTGCAGATTACTGTGAAGTAGCCGAGAGACTTCAAAATGAAGATGTGGATCTGTTAGAGCTTAACATTTCTTGCCCAAATGTCAAAGAAGGTGGCGTTGCTTTTGGAACAAGTCCTGAAATGGCAGCAAACATTACGCGAGAAGTAAAAAAATATGCCAAACAACCCCTTATCGTAAAATTAAGTCCTAACGTCACAGACATTGCTGAGATTGCTCGGGCAGTTGAAGCGGCTGGGGCTGATGGTTTATCACTCATAAATACCCTAGTAGGCATGCGAGTAGATATACACAAGAGACAACCCGTCATTGCTAATAAATTTGCTGGCTTATCAGGACCAGCCATTAAACCTGTTGCAATCCGTATGGTTTATCAAGTTTATAAGGCGGTTAAAATTCCAATCATTGGGATTGGTGGCATTATGACCGGTGAGGACGCCATAGAATTTATGATGGTAGGGGCCACAGCTGTAGCTGTTGGAACCGCTAATTTAATCAATCCTAGAGCGACAATGAACATACTAGATGAAATAGAAAGTTTCATGAAACTAAAGAAAATGAGTGACATTAAGGAAATAGTTGGTATAATAGAATAGTAAGTTAAGGATTTTTGATATGAGGGGATTATAGAGAAAAAAGGCAAAGGGGTTATTCAATCTTATTTTCGAAGGGAAGGTTTATTATGGATCAGTACAAAAAGGATTTTATAGAGTTTATGGTGGCATGTGAAGTGCTTACCTTTGGTGATTTCACCACTAAAAGTGGTAGAAAAACGCCGTTTTTTGTTAACACAGGCAATTATAAGACAGGTCGTCAATTGAGTCAATTAGGGGACTATTATGCTAAAGCAATTAAGGACAACTTCGGTACAGACTTTAATGTGCTTTTTGGACCAGCCTATAAGGGCATCCCATTAAGTGTCACAACAGCAGTGGCTTTGGCTAATTCATATGGCGCTAATGTATCCTATTGCTCTAACAGAAAAGAAGCTAAAGACCATGGCGAAGCGGGCATATTGCTTGGCGCATCTTTGAAAGATCATGACAAAATTCTGATTATTGAGGACGTAACCACAGCCGGGACTTCCATCGATGAGACCATGCCTATTCTAAAGGCAGCGGCAGATGTAGAAATCATTGGATTAATCATTTCCGTGGATCGAATGGAAAGAGGTAAGGGCGAAAGAAGTGCACTCAAAGAGATTGAACAGAATTATGATATGAAGGTGTGTGCTATTGTCACCATGCAAGAAGTTATTGAGTACTTATATAACAGACCTATTGATGGGGTACTCTATATCACAGACGACATTAAACATAGAATAGACGAATACTACGTGCAATACGGCGCGAAGTAGTTATTATACTTAATAAATGATTATAGCGTCAAAAGTATCTAGTTGTTCTTTTTGATACAACATATTGTATGATGAATGTTTAGTCATCTACAATATGTTGTATCAAAATTAGAACAACTTGCTTTTGACGCTATAATCATTAAAAGAATAAAAAATAAAGCCATTTCTTGCGGGGGATGGCTTTATTTTTATGGGAGGAAGTTCGACTACCTATATGAAAATGATATGAAATCAGGGAATAACCCTGATGATTACTCTTTGAGTGCAATGAGGTTAGTTGGCGCCTTTGTGGGATATGGTTACTTAATGATAACTCATTGCAAACGATTGCACAATCACCTATAGAAACTTTGGAATTTTCAGCCATAATTTTCGCAAATATTTAGCATTAATGTCTCTATAACAGACTTTAAAATGGTTCTTGATTAAGAAATTAATCTGTGATACTATGGTTATGCAATCGATTGCTCTTAGATGCAATCCTATCAAGTCAATAATTTTATTGTGTGGAGGGAAATAACGTGAAGAAAGCTGTTGCCATAGTACTGGTTACCCTATTTTTAATAAGTGGATGTCAAAGTAAAGAAGATAACATAAATCCCAAGCAAGGGGTTTATTATGAAATTTTTGTAAGGTCCTTTGCAGACAGCAATGGAGATGGAATTGGTGATATCAAAGGTATAACCGCTAAGTTAGATTATTTAAATGACGGTGATTCAACAACACAAGATGATCTTGGGGTGAGCGGAATTTGGTTGACACCTATTATGACCTCTCCTACCTACCATAAATACGATGTCGTAGACTACTACAATGTAGATCCTGAATATGGCACTTTAGAGGATGTAGAAGTTTTGATCGAAGAAGCCCATAAAAGAGGGATAGCGGTAATCATTGACTTGGTCGTCAATCATACCTCTCTTAAAAACGAGTGGTTTATTAAGTCCAAAGCAGGTGATCCAAAATACAGAGATTATTATGAGTGGACCACAAAAGATACGACAGATTATAAGTTGAAGGGCCAAGTTTTTGGCCATAATGTTTGGAATAAAGTGGGAGATGATTATTATTACGCTCTATTCTGGGATCAAATGCCAGATTTGAATTTCGATAACGAAGCTGTTAGAAAAGAATTGAAAAATGTAGCCAAATTCTGGTTGGATCTTGGTGTCGATGGCTTTAGATTAGATGCCGCAAAACATATCTACAGTGAATATGAAACCCTCAACGATGAAAATCTGACGGGAAAAAATGTGGCGTGGTGGGAAGAGTTTAGAACCTATACACAGTCCGTCAAAAAAGACACCTTATTGGTGGCAGAAGTTTGGGATGATACAGAGATTGTTCAGCAATACTGTGATGTTTTTGATGTATTATTTAATTTTGAAGCGGCAGGCGATATCCTAAAAACCGTTAAAACCAGCCAAAATAGAGGTAACCTAAGTGGCAAATTAGAAACAACCTATCAAGCTTACCTGGAAGGCAGCGCTCAATATGTGGATGCTCCGTTTTTGACCAATCATGATCAAAATAGAATCATGACTGAAGTGGTTGGCGATGAAAGTAATATGAAACTTGCCACGATGATGTACATGACATTGCCAGGTATGCCCTTCATTTATTACGGTGAAGAGTTGGGTATGCAGGGCAGAAAGCCAGATGAGAATATTCGCGAGGCCTTTCTATGGGGAGAAGGGGATTTAGCCAATACCAGTTGGATAAAGAGCAAGTACAATAAAAAAACGACGTCAGTTGCGACTCAATTATCTGAACCAACCTCAATGTTGAGCTTTTATAGTGAAATCATTAGGTTAAGAGCTGCAAACGCTGCCCTTGGAGTAGGTAGTTTCACAGCAGTTGCCATCGACAATATCTACTTAATGGGCTACATAAGAGAAACCAGCGGCCAAAAATTATTGGTTATTCATAATGTTGGCGGTAAGGACGCATCTTACGAACTCAGTACCTTTGTAAGTAAGTCGGTTCTCTATGTCAACGGAGGAGCAGCGCTCGCAGAAACCACGGTTACATTGCCAGCAAAATCAACGATTATCTTAGAACTTACTCAAGATGTGAAATAGTTCTTGCGTATAAATAGAAAGTGTAATATAATTGGGAAATCACGCAACCGTTTGCACAACTAGCGTGATAGCATGATTTGCTGAAGGTTCAACTTTGAGGTAGGTGAAATAAATGAAAAAATATTTTAAACATGATGAATGGTTAATTGTAGAAGAAGGTTTTGATCCAACTTATAATAGAGTAGCAGAAAGCGCCATGAGTTTAGGGAATGGCCACATGGGCACCAGAGGAAATTTTGAAGAAACGTACTCAGCCGATTCACTTCAGGGTTCTTATTATGCAGGCGTCTACTATACCGATAAAACAAAAGTAGGTTGGTGGAAAAATGGGTATCCAGAGTGGTTTGCTAAAGTACTCAATGGAATTAATTTTATAGGAATTGATGTGTCCATTAATGGGCTTGAATTGGATTTATCTAAATGTGAAGTGAAAGATTTTAAAAGAGTCCTCAATATGCGAAAAGGCATATTAGAGAGAAGCTTTGTGGCGATTGATGGGCTTGGACAAGAAATACGTATTAAAGCCCAAAGATTTTTAAGCATGAAACGTTCAGAAATTGGAGCCATTCGTTATAGTATAGCACCAATGAGCCAGGATGTTGTCCTAGAAATGACGCCTTATCTAGATGGATATGTTAAAAATGAAGACGCCAATTATGACGAAATTTTTTGGGAAGAAGAAGCTAAAGGGGCAGACGCCCACTTGTGTCACTTGACTACCAAAACCATCAAACTGAATTTTTGTGTAACCTGTGCCATGACCTGTGAAGTGCTCATGGATGATATAAAAGTGTCCTATGAGCCAGAACCTATAGAAAAAAGCTACTACGTTGCGCATAAAATCAAGGTTGATGTCAAAAAAGGACATGAAGTGACTCTGATCAAATACATCTCAGCCATTACCAATCGAGATTACAGCCAAGATCAGTTGATTGAAAAGGCTAGATCCAAAGTGTTTGAAGCAAAATCGTTGGGATATGAAGTTTTATTTAATGAACAGTGTGAAGCTTGGGAAACTAAATGGCATCAAAACGACATTACCATTCGAGGTGATATTGAAGCACAACAAGGCATACGCTTTAATATTTTCCATTTAAATCAGACCTATACCGGTGAAGACGCTCGGTTAAATATTGGTCCAAAAGGATTTACTGGCGAGAAATATGGCGGAAGTACCTATTGGGACACTGAAGCTTATTGTATACCTTTCTATTTGAGTACGGCTTCCAGTGATATATCAAAAAATCTACTCATCTACAGGTACAACCATTTAGACAAGGCGAAAGAAAATGCCGCTAAACTAGGGGTCAAAGGCGCACTTTATCCCATGGTCACTATGAATGGTGAGGAATGTCATAATGAATGGGAGATTACTTTCGAGGAAATACATAGAAATGGCGCTATCGCATTTGCCATTTTTAACTATGTTCGATACACCGGAGATGAAAGTTATTTACCAGAATATGGCTTTGAAGTTTTAGTGGAAATCAGCAGGTTTTGGGCAGATCGCGTGCATTTTAATACCCGGAAAAATTGTTATATGATGTTGGGTGTAACAGGTCCAAACGAATATGAAAACAATGTGAATAACAATTGGTACACCAATACATTAGCGACATGGACATTGGCATACACTTTAGAAGTGATGACAATACTAAAAAATAAATACCCAGAGCAGTATGAGAGTTTAGCCAATAAACTGAATATTGATGTGGAAGAATTTAACCAATGGCAAGAAATCATCGATAAAATGTATTATCCTGTTGTGAAGGATTTGGGAATTTTTGAACAACAAGATGGCTATATGGATAAATTGCAACAAGTGGTGGCAGATTTAAGGCCGTCAGATCGTCCTATTAATCAAAATTGGTCTTGGGATCGTATATTGCGTTCGACCTTTATTAAGCAGGCGGATGTGTTACAAGGCATTTATTTCTTCCAAGAGCGATATGATCTAGAAACTAAAAAAAGAAACTTTGATTTCTATGAGCCAAGAACCGTTCATGAATCCTCTTTATCCCCTTGTATTCATGCCATTATTGCCAGTCAATTAGGTTATAAAGAAAAGGCTTATGAGCTTTATGTGAGAACGGCACGTCTTGATTTGGATAATTATAACAACGATACAGAGGACGGTCTGCATATTACCAGTATGGCGGGGACCTGGATGTCCCTTGTGCAGGGCTTTGGAGGTCTTAATATTCAGAATGGCAAACTCTCATTGTCTCCGTATATACCAGAGGCATGGGAACATTATTCTTTCAGAATTGTCTTCAGAGAACGTAATATCAAAGTCGAAGTAGGTCAACAGATATCTATCACCCTTGAAGAAGGTTCGCCTATGGAAATAGATCTGTATGGTGAGCTCTATGCGCTTAGTATCGATGAAAAATTAAATAGTGCTCTTAGAAAATAATAAAACGCCACCCATTTTTTCAAGGAAATGAGTGGCGTTTCTATGCTTTAATGATTATTTAGTCGAATCTCTTTCGATAAACTTAGTCTCGATGATATAGTTATTCGTCTCTAACTTCTCATCTTCGATTTTTCCAATGAGTAGTTTAACGGCGAACATGCCTAACTTTTCGGCATTAATGTCTACAGAAGAGATGCTGGGGGATTTGTATTGAGATAAGGAGGTGTTGTTAAAGCCCACAAGAGCAACATTGTTTAATTGTCTCTCGTTTAAGGCTCTTTGGACACCAAAGGCAATCAAGTCATCTGTTGTAACGATGGCATCGGGTGTTTTATAGTCAATCATTTCTATTGTCGCTTCGTAAGCAGCATCTTCGGTATAATCTTTTTCATGGACAAGGTTGAGATCTGCATCAATATTGCTACTGCGCAGTGCTTTTAAGTAACCTAATAAACGATTCTTAGTTACCTTAAATTCATCAGCACCACCCACAAAACCAATGACACGATGGCCTTTCTTGATCAGCATATCTACCACATTGAACATGGCATTTACATTATCATTATCTACCCAGAGGGTGTGTTCTTCATCATCAGGCTTGCCAATGACGACAAAGGGATGATTTCTCTTGGTTAAAAAACGAATCCGGCTGTCATCTTCCTTAACTGTGGTTAGAATAATACCATCCACCCACTTACTGCCAATTAACTTATTTAATACTTCCGTTTCATCTTCGTTCTTATCTGCGTGAGCTAGAAGTATATAGTAACCTCGTTTTTTTGCATAAGAGCTAATGCCGCGCATCGCTTGTACAAAAAAAGGATTTATGAGTAAATCATCATCCGTACCCGGTAATAAAAGCCCTAAAGTTTTCGTAGACTTATTAGTGAGACTACGTGCAATTTGATTGGGTTGGTAGTTAAGTGCTTCCATTGCTGCGTTAACTCTTATTTTGGTTTCGTCGCTGATTTTAGGATTATTAGAAATGACCCTAGACACAGTTGATGGGGAAACGTTTGCAATTTTAGCAACATCTTTAATGGTTATAGGTGTCATTTTAGCGTCCTCCAAATGTTATATTTTGCTAAAAAACATTATACCTTAAAGGCTTTTAGATTGCAAGTGAAGAAATTCAAGTTCACTATTGACAACAAAATGGAAGGGTGATATAATTGCAAATGTAAGGCAAACGGTTGCACAAACAATCAAAATTTGAAAACCTAATGGGGGTAATACAATGAAGAAATTACTAAGTTTATTATTAGCACTCGTATTAATGACATCTTTATTAGCAGCATGTGCTAAAGATGAGGAAACACCAACACCAGATTCTACTCAAGCAGCAACAGATGCAACAGAAGCAACAACCGCAGCACCAGCAGAACAAAAAGCAGTAGAATTAGTTCTTTGGGAACAAATGGATCCAGTCGCTCAAGAAAATTTTGATGCAGTAGCAGCAGAATTTACAAAAGCTAATCCTAAAATTACAGTTGTAAGAACGCATTATGAAACTGAAGACTTAAGAACAAGTTTTCAAAATGCTTCAATCGCTGGCGATAGTTCAGGTCCAACACTTGTTTACGGACCAAACGATAACGTTGGTATTTTCTACACAAGCCAAGTTATCCAACCGATCACAAATGTATTATCCGCTGATTTCCTAGCAACAATTGACCAAGTTTCTTTAGATGGTACAAAAGTTGATGGCGATTACTGGATGGTTCCAGATATCAATGGTAATCAAATTGCCATGGTTTACAACAAAGCACTTGTTAAAGAAGCTCCAAAAACATGGGACGAATTTCTCGCTATAGCAACAGCAAACACTGATGTTGCAGGAGAAAAATATGGTTTACTATTTAACGAAAAAGAACCTTATTGGTTTGTAGGTTTCTTCAATGGTTATGGCGGCAGCGTTATGGATGCCGATAACAACCCTACATTAAACAATGATGCAATGGTTAAAGCATTACAATTTGCTAAAGATGTTCGTGGCAAATACAACCTTGGTATGGAAGGTATGGATTACGATATTTCTGACTCTATGTTCAAGAGCGGTCAAGCAGCTATTATTTTCAATGGCGCATGGTCATGGTCTTCTTACACAGATGCAGGTATTGATCTAGGCGTTGCTAAAGCTCCTACACTTCCTGGTTCTGATTCAACAGCAATATTCTACAACGCAACAAAAGGTTATTTAGTTCCAGAATATGTAACAGATGCTGATACAATTGCAGCTTTACAAAAATTCTTTGATTTCTTCTTCAGCGCAGAAAACAACGCTAAAGCAGCACTTGCTAACTCTCAAGCACCTACAGTACTTGCAGCTAGAGAACTTGATGTGATCAAAAACGATCCACTACAACAAGTGGCAATCGAAACAATTGGCGCAACAACTGGTATGCCAATCGTAGCTGAAATGAGAGGAATTTGGGATGCTATGAGACCAGAACTTGAAGCAGTTCTTTATGCAGACAAAGATCCAGCTGAAGCTGCTGCAGCAATGCAAGAGTCAGCAGAGCAGTTCATTTCTGAAATCAGAGGAGAATAATTTCTCTCAAATAGCTTTGAAATAAATAGTTAGAAAGTGGTATAATGAAGAGAGGTGCACGCATCTCTCTTCATATTTAACCCAAGGTCTAAGCCACTCGCTAATGTTTTACATAGGTATGTCGATGAATGGCATTAGCGAATGGTTTAGAAAATATTTTAAGGAGGTTTTATAATGGCACGCATTAAGAAGATGAAGATGGATAGCAACAGTTTAGCAATTAAACGCCATACGCCCTATGTATATGTTATTCCTGCAATAATTATCATGATCGCCATTGTGCTTTACCCGCTACTCTATGGTTTTTGGTTATCCTTAACAAACATGAGTTTAAAGACCTTCAAAAATCCAGACTTCATTGCTTTTAGAAATTATGTAAAGCTGTTAAGTGACACAGAATTTTTAAGAACCTTTGGTAGAACAATTGTTTGGACCGTGGTTAATGTCTTCTTTCATGTGACAATTGGTTTATCCTTAGCCCTTTTGCTCAATAGAAAGTTACCGGGAAAATCACTGATTCGTCTCATGTTAATTATTCCTTGGGCAATTCCTCAATACATTTCTGCATTAACCTGGAGAGGCATGCTTAACAAGCAATATGGTGTCATCAATATCGTTTTAACCAGAATGGGTATAGAACCGGTTGCATGGCTCACGAATCCGGATATGGTTTTTGTTGGTGCAATACTAACGAATATTTGGTTAGGTTTCTCCTTTATGATGATGATTTCTTTGGGGGGACTACAATCCATTCCAGTAGAGCTCTTTGAAGCGGCGGACATCGACGGCGCAAGTGCTCTGCAAAAATTCAAAAATATTACTGTACCTCTATTAAAACCAGTTATGACGCCATCTATTATTTTAGGAACCGTTTGGACCTTTAACATGGTTAACGTTATCTTTATCATCGCTGGTGGATATGGTAATGCTAAAACACAAATTCTCGTAACTTCTGTTTATAGAACAGCCTTTAGCTTCTATCGTTATGGTTATGGCGCAGCTTACTCAGTAGTCATCTTCTTGATACTGCTGATCTTTGGACTGGTTTATATGAAGGGTTCGAAAGCAACAGAGGGGGTAGAATAATATGTATAGAAAATTAGTCAGATGGAAAAATAACCACTTTGAAAAAAACGATTCGTTTCTTAAAATAATTTTAGTCTATCTTGTATTGTTTGTCTTTTGTGTGATTGCTGTATATCCACTCCTTAATGTATTTGCAGTATCTTTAAGACCAGGAGATGCCTTATTCTCTACAGATTTAAGCATCATTCCTAAAAATGCGACTTTAGATAATTACAGAAGAGCCATTTTTGAAATTGATTTACTGATCTGGTTAAGAAACAGTTTGATTATTGCAGTATGTACCACCGTACTTGCAGTAGTTGTTTCTTCAACAGCGGCTTATTCATTCTCCCGTTTCAAATTTTTCGGAAGAAAGAGCGGCATGATGGCACTACTTGTAACACAAATGTTCCCAGCACCTATGCTTTTGCTGCCTACATATATCCTGCTTTCAAAGCTTCATTTAATCAATAATTTCTTTGGGTTATTAGTGCCTTACACAGCAACGGCAGTACCTTTTGCCATCTGGAATTTAAAAGGTTACTTTGATACAATCCCAAGATCCCTTGAAGAAAGTGCTTATATCGACGGCTGTTCACCTTTTAAAACTTTCTATGTCATCATTTTACCTTTAGCAAAACCTGCCCTAGCAGTCACCGCGTTATTTGCATTTATGACAGCATGGTCCGAATTCGTAGTCGCTAAAATAGTTATGTCCGCACCTGATCGCATCACTTTACCTGTAGGACTCGTTACACTTCAAGGATCCTTCAGTACCCAGTGGGGTGTTTACTCGGCGGCAGCCTTGATCACAACAATACCAGTCGTTATCCTATTCGCCACCCTTTCCAAATACCTAGTTGGCGGGCTAACCGTAGGTAGCGTTAAAGGCTAAACAATTCAAAAACAAATCAAAATGGACGTAGGAGACAAGTGCTCTTACGTCCTCTTTAACTGCCAACCCCTTGGCATCCTGGGGACGGAGAAACTGACAACCCAGCATTTAGGTGGCATCTTGGGGACGGAGAAACTGACAACCCCAGCATTTAAGCAGCATCTAGGTGGTATCTTGATAGCAATTGGAGGAGAATAAACATGACAATACCCAAAGCATTTATATTTGATTTGGATGGTGTTATTACAGACACCGCAGAGTTTCACTTTATAGCTTGGAAAAATCTAGCAAAGAAATTAGGCATCACCATTGATCGTGCCTTTAATGAGACCTTGAAAGGTGTGAGTAGAATGGATTCATTAGACCGTATTCTTGCCTTTGGAAATTGCCAAGATCAATATTCGATAGAACAAAAAGAAGTATTTGCAACCGAGAAAAATGATGCCTACAAAACATTGGTTGAAACGATGTCTCCAATAGATATCCTTCCTAATATATTGCCTTTATTGAAGCATCTAAAGCAGCAACAAATTAAAGTTGGACTAGCATCTGCAAGCAAAAATGCTTTCAGAGTGATTGATCTATTAGAAGTGGGTGTATACTTTGATTATATAGCAGATGCAGCTCAGATTGAAAATTCCAAACCTGCACCAGATGTGTTTTTAGATGTCATGGACCATTTTTGGCTAGAAAGTAAGGATTGTATCGGTGTTGAAGATGCGGGTGCAGGTATTGAAGCCATTAAGGCTGCCAATATGTTTGCAGTTGGCATTGGCAAGGAAAGTGACCTGCCAGGTGCTGATCTGATATTTAGTAGTACCAGTGAGCTCGATTTTGAAAGCATCATTAAGGCATATAACAAAGGAAATTAATTACTAAATCCCATACCACACGTAAAATTGGTATATACCAGAGGTAGAATTAGACATTGATTCTGCCTCTTTTTGGTTGAGTAAGGTTTTCTTGGATGATATAATATATTGAACGCAAAATTTTAGGATCTACTGATTTCCAGAAAACATAAAGGTAAACAGTGGAAGGAGTAATGAATGGGGAAATTATTTGGGACAGACGGTGTTAGAGGTATAGCAAATCTAGAACTAACAGTGGATTTAGCCTATAAGTTAGGGCAAGCCGGAGCATATGTCCTCACAAAAGAAAACAAGCACAAAGCAACCATTTTAATTGGTAGCGACACGAGAATTTCAGGTGAAATGTTAACCGCTGCGATGATTGCTGGCATTTGTTCTGTTGGAGCAGATACCTTATCCATTGGAATCGTACCAACACCTGCAGTATCTTACCTCACAAGAGAATATGGTGCGGATGCCGGTGTAGTTATTTCAGCATCTCATAATCCAGTCGAATATAACGGTATTAAGTTCTTCAATAAAGACGGGTATAAGCTATCAGATGAGATTGAAGAGGAAATTGAAACTTTAATTGCAAATGACAACAAAGATATTGAACTTCCAATAGGAACTGCAATTGGGAAAGTGGTATACCGAAGTGAGTGTATTTATGATTATATAAGGTACGCAAAAAGACAAATTAATACCAAATTAGATGGCTTGAAGGTCGTTATCGATTGTGCAAATGGTGCATCTTATGTATCAGCACCCGAGGCATTAAGACAATTAGGCGCGGAAGTTATCATTATTCACAACGAGCCCGATGGTACCAACATCAACAAAAAATGTGGCTCCACACACATGAAGGATCTCCAGCAATATGTCAAACAAGTTGAAGCCCATATTGGTTTAGCCTTTGATGGTGATGCTGACAGATGTCTAGCCGTAGATGAACTAGGAAATAAAGTGGACGGCGACCAAATTATGGCGATTTGTGGACTGTATTTGAAAGAACAAGGACGCCTAAAGAAAAATACCATCGTTGCAACAGTTATGAGTAATTTAGGCTTTTTTATCATGGGAAAAGAGCAAGGTGTCAACATTGAACAAACCAAAGTTGGCGATCGCTACGTCCTTGAGAAAATGCTAGAAGAAGGCTATAACATTGGTGGTGAACAATCTGGACATATTATTTTCCTAGATGAAAATACAACAGGTGATGGACTACTCACGGCACTTCATCTATTAGAAGTCATGAAAATGACCGGAAAGAGTCTCTCAGCTCTAAGCTCAGTCATGAAAGTTCTACCTCAAGTTTTAGTAAACGCAAAAATTAAAAATGAAAATAAAGAAAGCTACGAACAAGACGAAGTGATCATGAGCGCTATCCAAGCAGTCGAAGAAAAGTTCTCGGGAAATGGTAGAGTACTGATTCGACCATCTGGAACTGAACCTCTGGTTCGCGTCATGATTGAAGGTATAAATGAAGAAGAATTATTAGTAGAAGCGACTAAGTTAGCAAAATTAATGGAAGAAAGATTAAACTAGGAGGATGCATATATGTGTGGAATAGTAGGATATATTGGCTTTCAGGAGGCAACTCCAATATTGATAGAAGGTCTAAGCAGCCTTGAGTATAGGGGTTATGACTCAGCAGGTGTTGCTGTTTTAGAAAATGGACTTAAGCTTGTTAAAGCAAAAGGAAGACTAGCTAATCTGGAAGAAAAATTATTGACAGAAGCTTCAAAAGGGGTAGTTGGTATTGCACATACCAGATGGGCAACTCATGGTGAGCCCTCCGATGTGAATTCACATCCTCATGTTAATATGAGTGGCACCTTGGCGCTCGTTCACAATGGTATCATCGAAAATTATATGAGCCTAAAAGAAGAATTAGAAGCTGCAGGCTACGTATTTTTATCAGAAACAGATACGGAAGTTGGTCTACATCTCATTGACTTTTATTACAAAGAAACTGGTGATCTTTTAGATGCAACAATTAAAGCTACGGATCGTATTGAAGGATCTTATGCCTTTGCCGTCGTTTGCAGTGATGATCCAACCAGGTTAATCGCTACAAGAAAAGACAGTCCATTAATTCTTGGTATTGGAAAAGGTGAAAACTTCATTGCATCCGATATTCCTGCCATCTTAAAGCGTACGAGAGACATCTATCTATTAGAAGAAAATGAATTTGCTGTTGTCACAAAAGACGACATCACCATTATGAAAAAAGATAAAAAGCCAATCCATCGTGAAATCTTTAAAGTAACTTGGGATATCGCAGCAGCTGAAAAGCAAGGCTACGAACATTTCATGCTCAAAGAAATTTACGAGCAACCTAGGGTAATCAGAGATACATTAATTCCTAGACTGCCTATGGATAAGGATGCCATTGAGTTAGATGGTATTAGTTTGACGAAGAAGGACCTTGCTAAAATTAATAAAATATATATCGTCGCTTGCGGAACAGCATTTTACAGCGGTTTTGTAGGGAAATACCTCATAGAACGTGTTTCAAGAATTCCAGTAGTGGCTGAAACCGCTTCTGAATTCAGATACAGAGAACCTATTCTTGATAAAAATACTTTGCTCATTGTTGTTTCCCAATCAGGAGAAACGGCAGATACCCTTGCTGCCCTTCGAATGGGTAAAAAAGCCGGCGCTCATGTCATTGGTGTTGTAAATGTAGTGGGTTCATCTATTGCTAGAGAATCAACAGATGTTCTTTATACATTAGCTGGTCTAGAAATCGCAGTGGCTTCAACGAAAGCCTATTCCGCACAATTGTGCGCGATGTACCTGATTTCCACAAAGATCGCTATGGAGCTTGGTGAAATAACAGACGAAGAGTTTACTGAAATAAGAGATGAGCTTTATAGTTTACCAGCAAAGGTTCAGACTATTCTAGATCAAAAGGATCGCATCAAGTTTCTTGCGGATAAATATTTAGGGATGAAAAATGTGTTTTACATAGGCAGAGGTCTTGACTACGCTGTATCTATGGAAGGCGCACTTAAGATGAAAGAAATCGCTTACCTTCACGCTGAGCCTTATGCTGCAGGCGAACTCAAACATGGACCTATTGCTCTGATTGAAAAAGGTTCATTGTTGGTAGGATTAGTTGCCCAAGAAGAATTATTTGATAAGACGGTAAGTAATATTAAAGAAGTTAAAGCCAGAGGCGCTATGGTTATGGCGATCGCCCTTGAAGGCAACACAGAAATTGAAAAAGTTGCTGATGAAGTTATTTTTGTTCCAAGAACCCATTGGATGTTTACATCTGTACTGGAGAATATTCCACAACAATTATTTGCGTATTATATCGCAGTAGGGTTGGGTCACGATGTAGATAAACCACGTAATTTAGCGAAAAGCGTTACGGTGGAGTAGACATATTAAAATTAACATAAAAATGTGAGTTAAATGTATTTGCCAAATAAAACCTTTCGCTATCAAATAAAGTTCTTCGCTGTTAAATAAAAGTGTTCGCTAAGACACGTACTTGAGGTTTAAAACCCCTCATCACGTGTCTTTTTTATGCTTCAATATTGGGAAGCCCTACCCCTTGATTCTCTTTCCAAACCCCCGTTCCGAAGTCTACCCCAAACCACTTACCCTCCTTCCAATTCCCTCCTTCCCCAAAAAGCCTTGAAAAGAAAAGCTTGATTTATTAAATTGAAGGAACCACCAAATACAGGATATAGAACCATGGGTAAAGTGGTTCAAAACCGTATAAACACTGGAGAAACAGGATATAGGAAAATGAAGCAAGGACCCTTGACCCTTGTTCCTAGACCTTTAACCTTACCCCTTTTTCCTTATTCCAAGGTCAGGATTAAGGTCTTAGGAATTAGAACTTAGTGGGGGGGAGGTCAAAATCTTTAGACCTTAAGCAGTGGATAATACCTTAAACCTAGTTCCTTGACCCTATGTTTTACCCCATAATCCTTGCTTCATTTGCCTATTTCCTGTTTTGTTGGCGAAGGACTTTATTTAA
>CAZJIO010000079.1:0-16905 GCA_964546035.1 uncultured Eubacteriales bacterium
TTCGCATCCTGCTGCGCTAGCGAACACATCGTATAGCCTTTTTGTCTCGATTGTGGAAACTTTAGTGTTAAAAATAGCATAGATTAGGCTCGGCAGAACTAATTTCAACTAGGTATCTTTTTATGGTATCTTTTTTAGTTAGCATGATGGCGTGCTCCTTTGACTTATTATATACACATTGCAACATTAATGCGTTAGTTTGTTAATAGCAAGGTGTTATATACGAATAGTTTTGGCTCAATTACTTGAATAGCTAGAAGAATTGGCAGTGGGTTAAGCGGAGCCGCGAGACAGGACGTCGAGCTCAGCCATTTGCGCAGGAGCGCAACAGGCTGACGAAGCTAACCCACTGTCAATTCTTCGGAACACACTCAATGCCAAAACTATGACCGTCTTGTTGCAACAAAAAAGGACATCTATATTGTGAAATATAAATATCCTTTGTCGACAGTCTGAAACCCCCTAGCCTTTAGGGGGTTTCTTTTGGTATGATGAAATTTTTACCTAACTTTTGAAAGGCTAGCAGTACAGCTCCCATAATTGGTGAACCATCCGGCTCTTGAAAATGATACCTCTTTTCAAGATTTAGATTCTTACTCAGTTCATTTTGAACCGCTAATTTCATATAGGGACTCGTGATCACGCTGCCAATGAGTGACACGCCAACATCGGATGCCTGACAGGACGAACCCACTAAATAGATACCCGTTGCCACAGCATAAGCAGCTCGACGACAAATATCAACGGCAAGTGGGCTACCCTCTAGAGCAGCTTGGGTCACAAGGGGCGCCATATGTCCAAGCTTTTTATTGCACGCTCGATGATTTTCACCCAACCATTTGCTGGAGAGGATGCTTAATTCATGTCGATCTTTAACCTGCCAAAATTCGAGTACCTTTTGAACCAACGCTAGATCTTCGGTCCCAAATTGGCCACCAATAATTCTGTGAACCATTTCAATGGATAGAAATCGAGCAGCTGAGGAAGCGTAATGCAAAAAGTCATAATTGCATAATGCATGACCTAATTCATTTACCCCATAGGTTACCGAGCCGGTACCAGAAATGGAAACAATACCTGACTTACCTGAAAAAGCACCCATTTGAGCAATTAGTGCATCATTATCTACGGTGCATTTCCCCTTTAAACCAGGAAGCTCTACAAAATCATAAGCCCATAGGTAATCTTCTTTTCGATCAATTCCAGCCAAACCAGCGGCAAGATGTGCCACATCCTCTACAGATCTATCAGCTGCCTTCAAAACGTGTTTGATGGCATTTTCAATGTTATCTTTTGCTTGTGCATTGTGAAAGGGGTTAGCCCCAGCTTCTTCAATATAAGCTAGGGTCTCTCCCGATAAAGCCACCGCTATGGCACGGGTATGACTACCCCCACCATCCATTCCAATGACTATTTCCTGACCCATTATCTTACTGCTCTAACATAATTTGCTAATATCGTCACCGTTTCTGCACGTGTGGCTTGTGCCGTTGGGTTAAATTTATCACCAGTCTTTTCAACTAAGAAGCCTGCAGCCTTTAATGCATAGATGGCCTCTTTTGCATATCCAGCAATCTGTGCGTCATCTGCATAACGTTCATTTACCGGCACTACTGGCATCTCGTAACCATTTGCATCTAACAGGCGATAGAGCATTACCGTTAAATCTTGACGGGAGATGTTATTATTAGGACCAAATTTGTTACCACCAATACCCGTCGTCACATTATTTTGAGAAGCCCAATTCACATATTGCTCATACCACATGCCTTTAGGTACATCTAAAAAGGCATTTGCTTTTACAGCTGGTTTACCACTCACAGCACCATACAGAATTTTGATATATTGTGCTCTGGTTAAGCGATCGTCAGGTAAGAAGAGCCCATTATTCCCGCTTACAATACCTAATCCCGCTAGATACCTGATGCTGTCTCTTGCGCTGTGTTTACTGATATCTGTTAAATTAAAGCTCACATAGTCTTTTACCAATGGTTTCACATACAACTCAAACATCACTTGATGTCCTGCTATGGCTGGATGAGGATCAAAATTACCCATAAATATGTTGACATTGACATATCTTTTTTGGGAGGGTGCATTCCCGAAAGCTGATGCTACATCCACCATTTCAACATGACTGTATGGTGGTTCTGCCAAAGTTTTTACAATCACTTCATTAATGGCTTTAATAGGTGCAGTGGTTGCTGCGTCTAAATCAAAGCCTTCAAGTTTAACACCACCGTAAGCCGTATAAAGTGTAGAAACATATAGGGTTGCTTGAGGCGCTAATACTTTAATTTGTGCCATAATCAGTGGAAACTCTTTTTGAAAATCCGCAAGTCCCTTCTCTATATCTGGAGTTGCCTTTACCAAGGCTTCCCCACCTTTTTTAATGGCCTCTGTTAATCCTAAGCTGTTTATTTTCTTCGCAAGCTCACTATCTGTAGCAGTAGATATAAGACCAAACTCATTTTTAATACTTTCAATCATGGGTTTCAAGACATTATTGCCGCCAATACTGAGGGTAATCACTTCTGCAGCAGCTAATTGCTCTTTAACCTGCGCCTCTTCCAATAACACCAATAATCCGCCACTGGTTAAGCCGTCTTTTGCCAAATTGACAGGTGTAATGCCCATGGACACACCCAGTAAATTGATATAGGCATCTTTTGCCTTGGTTAAATCCAAGGGGTTATAATTTGCCAATCCGTATCCTGTTGCGATGGAGTCACCCAGCGAAACAAGGGGTATACTGGGGTTAGTTGCTCCCTCAGCTAAAGCCACATGAGATACGGCTAATGTTAGGGATAGCGCCAAAATAAAAGCCATCATTCGTTGATAAAATCTTTTCATAATAATCTCCTCCATTTATATTTCACAAAACCTTCTGACTCATTACATTATACCATTACTCCATGGTTTTGTTAATCTCAAGTATGCTCTTAAGGGCTTCAATTTCTTCATCCATTCGCAGTTTGAAGCCACCTTTTTGATCAAATAAAAACTCATGCCGATAAAGCATAAACCCACTATAATGACTCATTTTTCGGGAGTCTAGTATCATGCTCTGAATGATATTCTTCGAGTTAATCCATTCGAACCGACCACTTGTTCCAGCATATACATCTTCTCTTCCAATTTTATAAGGGCTTAAGCCGATATATAACTTAATGGTATCGCTGGTAATGGCTGCGTCCCATTGTGCAATGGTTTCCACAAAGGGATACTTACTGTGTTCATAACCGTAATAAATTTGAGGACATATGTAATCGATGTATTCAGAACTGCTCAGCCATCTGCTGGTATCTATGAATTGCTGTTCAAAATTGCCTTCGAAGCTGCCTTGGGGGCTAATACCAAATAACACCTGGGGTTTCAGACTTTTCACAGCACTATAAACTTCTTTTACAAGAATGTTAACATTTTCTCTTCGCCACTCTGGCTGTGTTAACAATCCCCCAGCCTTTTTATACACTGCATAATCTGTGGCATCATAGGTTAAGCTGACACTCGGATAGAAGTAATCGTCAAAATGAATGCCATCGATGTCATAGTTTGTAACGATTTCTTTCACACCGTTTGTGATTAAATCTCTCGCATCTTGACTTGCCGGATTATAGATCATGCCTGTATCTGGCAACTGAATGACTCGGTTGCTGCCATCTTTGAGCCACTTGAGTGCAGGGTTATCTGAACTTAGGGCAGTGGTGGCGCGGGGACTTCGAATCCTAAAAGGGTTAATCCATGCTTCAATATTTAATCCCAAATCATGGGCTTCCGCGATCATAATTTGAAGGGGGTCAAAGCCTGGATCCACACCTTCCTTACCAGAAATCACATAAGACCAAGGGTAATAATTAGAAGCATATAGCGCATCCCCAAAAGGTCTCACTTGTACAATTACCGTATTAAGACCCAGTTCCTTATCCTTCTCAAAAGTGGCTCTAATGGCTTCTTGAAATTTTTCTGGGGTTGCATGCCTTAACAAACCTTGCAATTCTATGTAGGTCAACCAAACGGCACGCATTTCAGACGTGTCAGCAGGTATACTTGTTTCCTGAAGAAAGGGTTTTAGCTGGGTATCTATTTGGATTGCCGCTTGAAGCTTGTCCCTTGAAATGATTTTATCATCTAATAGTGTTTTCAGAAGCGTCGTTTGTGTATCGCTTTTATTAGTGAATAAACATTTGTAGGACAAACGTGTCATTTCATCTCTAATGAGTGACTTATTCGCCATGGGTTTCAGTTGACTAAATTCTTCCCCGTCAATAAGTCCAATATTACCAGCAAAATTGAGTGCCTGATCCCATTGATAAAGACCTTCCTCATCGCTATATCCTAGAGATCTAAGGAGCATCGTCGTATATTGATTGGCTGTCACATTGCTTGTAGCTCCAAAGGTTGTAGCAGATGTCCCATTGGTTAACCCCTTGGCATATAAATAAGCGATGTGGGGCTGTGCCCATGTCGGCACATCTAGAAAAGGATGTTGATAGAGGCCATTTGCATCCAGTGCCAACTGTTCAACGCCCAGTAGTCTTACCAACATCACTGCGGCTTCTGCTCGTGTTGAATTTTTAGTCAGTTCATACCCCTTTGATGTCCCCTTAAAAAGCCCTAATGCTTGAAGCGTGTCCGCATCCTGGACATATTTCCCAATCTCAGCCGCCTTGATTGGGTTAAATGTAATCAAAGTAAGTGCTAATAAAACAACAACCAGTTGTTTAAATTTTCCAAGTCTCATCATGATGTCCCATCTCCTATACCCATTTTTTTTACTTTATTCCCTATATTATAACATGGAGATTGTCTCCATTTCTATGGTATTAATAGCCTTATTCTCCCGAAAAAAAGAACACAATAGCCTACAGTTGATAGGCTACCGTGTTCTTCTCACTTTATATTAACGCACTTTTCCCAACAATGATTGGATAGTTGAGTTCACCACTTAAGGACTTTCCTTGAGTGACTGTTACTTCCTTATCTAAAATAACATACTCTAAACTCACATCTTCTTCAATAACTGTCCCTTGCATGATAATACTGTCTTTAATGAGAGCGCCTCTTTTGACAACAACGCCTCTAAAGAGCACACTGTTAATGATGGTACCTTCAATAATACAACCATCTGCAACGATGGAGTTTTTAACTTCGGCTTCTTCATTGTATTTGGCAGGGGTTTCGTCTTTTACCTTCGTAAATATTCTACCACCCTCATCAAATAACTCTTTTCTCACATCTGGATCTAACATTTCCATATTGCACTGATAAAAAAGTGGTACGGAACTAAGTGATCGCCAATACCCAACAAATGGATATCCCACTATTTTAAGCTGATCAATATTTCTAATGATGATGTCTTTAACAAAATCATAACCACCACGGGCTTCACTATCATGAAGTAGTGAGATTAATAAAGTACGCTTAATAATGTAAACACCTGTTGAACCTTTTTTAGATTTTGGACTCAGTGATTTTTCAAGAAAAGAGGTGATTCTGTTTTCTTCATCTAGCTCAATGGTACCAAGGGTCTTTAATTCTGTTTCACTCAAATCATCCATTTCTCTATAGACAATCGTCATGTCCGCATCTTTTTCGATATGGTAAGCCATTACATCATCGTAACTCATTTTACAGATACAATTGCCTGTTGCAATGACCACATACTCTTGTGTGCTACGGGCAAGAAAGGTCATGTTGTTATACATACCATCTGCTGAACCCCGATACCATCCGGAGTTATCTCCCGATAAAGCCGGTGGGAATACGAATAAACCATCATTTCTTCTATCTAAGTCCCATTCCTTACCAGATCCTAAATGGTCCATTAAGGATCTGTAACTAAATTGGGTTACGACGCCTACTTTATCAATGCCAGAGTTCACCATATTAGATAATACAAAATCTATTGCTCTATATTTACCACCTACAGGTACCGCTGCAACTGAACGCTTTGTAACCAATTCTTTCATGCGCTCATTTCTACCACCTGTGATGATAATGCCCATTGTGTTATTCATTTGCAACCCCTCCTTTATAAATACTTTTTCCAGAAGGGATGTTTAATTCATGGAAGTCTTCTGCTGTTACTGATCTTTCAACCATAACATTTTGCCCTAGGCTCGTGCCATTAGGGATTTGTGCCGCTTCACCAATAACAGTAATGCCACAGTTATAGATCGCTGGTTTGTCTTCATTCACGATGAATTCGCCAATACCAATATTTACACCATCTCCAACCACAACATTTTCGCTGAGAATGCTCTTCACAATATGTGCATTCATACCAATCTTTGAATTGGACATGATAATGGAATCTTCAATAACAGCTCCCACAGCTATGTATACCCCCGGAAAAATAATAGAATTCTTTACTGTACCATAAACCATACACCCTTCAGCAACAATAGACTTTTTAGCAGTTCCTGTTGGTCCAATGTAATGGGCTGGCTTTACTGGGTTAGTTGTAAAAATCTTCCAGTCACGTTCAAATAAGTTAAACTCTGGAACCCGCTCAATAAGGTCCATATTAGATTCCCAATAAGCTTGAATGGTTCCTACATCCTTCCAATAACCAACGAATTCATACGCATACATTTGACGCCCTTCTTCAAGCATCATAGGTATGATATTCTTACCAAAATCATTATCAGACTCAGGATTTTGATCATCCCTGATTAAATACTCTCTTAAGGTATCCCAGTTAAAAATGTAAACACCCATAGAAGCCAGATTGCTTTTAGGCTCTAATGGTTTTTCTTCAAATTCATAAATTTTATTATTTTCATCGGTATTCATAATGCCAAATCGACTGGCTTCATTAAGGGGCACTTCAAAAACAGAAATCGTTGCATCGGCGCCATTTTTCTTATGGGCATCCAGCATTTTGGAATAGTCCATTTTATAAATATGATCGCCTGATAAAATAATGACATATTTAGGACCAATTTTATCCACATAATGAATATTCTGACACACTGCGTTTGCTGTCCCTTTAAACCATTCCCCCATATCTGCTTTCAAAAATGGGGATAAAATCGTTACCCCACCATTAATTCTATCAAGATCCCATGGCTTTCCAATTCCGATATGGGTATTCAATTCTAACGGTTGATATTGAGTAAAAACACCTACCGTATCAATACCTGAGTTAATACAATTGCTTAACGGGAAATCAATAATTCTAAACTTTCCACCATAGGGTACTGCTGGTTTAGCAGTGGTTTGTGTGAGTACCCCAAGTCTACTGCCTTGGCCACCTGCTAGCAGTAAACCAATCATCTCTTTAGCTACCATTTAATCATCTCCTGTCAATTTATTTTCAGAGTTTGCACTCATGAAACCGAATGTGAAAATTTGACAAATGCATTAATAATATTATAACACAGGGAGAGATAAAACCCAAGCTATGACACCCTTAAATTTCTTGTTTTTTTACAAGTTGTATTGTTATGAATAACAGGAATACGATGAGTAGGAACCCTATGCCAATGGACCAGCTCAGCTCTTTTAAAGACTTCATTCCTAAGAGTATTTGATTATTCCAGGTTGCTAAATACATAGGTGTGATTTTTTTTAGTCCCGGCACATAAGGCGTCATCAGAAGCATGAACCAACCCCCAAAGGCACCTATGGTCCCAATGTAGTTATTTGTAGCCAGCGTACTGGCAAGTAGTGTGATGGCTAAGATAACGATTGCAAATAGCCAAAGACAAAAGAGAGCCAGCGCCACACCGTCTAACTGAACATCCAGAAATAGATAAAAGGTATAGAAAAGAAAAGCGCCAATAGATAGGAGATACCCTACTGTCCACAGGATCACCATAGCTATAAACTTACTGAGTAACAACGATGTTCTTGAAAGTTTTTTTGTCAACATCAAAACGACTGTGCCCTTTGTCTTTTCAAGAGATACGACACCTGAAAAAACTAAGATGATCACAATGATGACGATTTGTGTAACACTTTCAAAAAACTGAGCAAAGGCATCTCTATAGGTGGGTGTTGGTATTTTTATCTCTATGCCTATATCCATACTTCCGATGATTTCAGGCATCATTTTAGCTAAAATCGGACTTGAAATACCCACAAGCAATAAGACCGTCATAAGGATCAGTGTCTTATAGGTTCTTACCTGCTCCAAAATTTCCTTTGTCATAAAAACAATCATACTTTTCATCCTTTGATCACCTCCAAAAAGACGTCTTCCAAGTTCATTTCCTTGCCATGAAAATGTTTGATGGATAAATTGAGCTCTGAAAGAAGTGGACTGATTCCTTTGTAGAGTAAAGGGAGTTCTGAAGTACTAATGATGATTTCTCCATCTTCATTGGTCTGAACTTTATTGATATAGGGCAATAACTTTAACCGACGCACCAACAGGGTGACGGCTTCTCTTTCAACAATCTCTAGGGATACCATTTCTCCTCCATATTTATTTCTGAGTTCGTTAACGTCACCCATTAAGGCAATTTTTCCGCCATGTAAAACGCCTATGGTATCACATACCCGTTCCACATCCGATAAGATATGGGTTGAAAACATAACCGTGAATTCACCTTTTAAGGTGTTGATGATGTCTAGTATCTCTTTACGCCCAACGGGGTCAAGGGCTGATGTTGGCTCATCTAGCATGAGGAGCTGGGGTCTATGAATGAGGGCCTGGGCAATACCAAGGCGCTGCTTCATCCCCCTTGAAAAGCCTTGAATTCTGCGTTTTGAACTTAAGCCCTCAAGTCCTACCAAAGTTAAAAGCTCCATACTTCTTTGAGTAATCAGCTTAGGCGCCATGCCGTATAATTTGCCACAAAGGGCTAAATATTCTTTGGGGGTCATGAAATTATAAAATTCTGGTACATCTGGCAAAAATCCAATATGCCTGTTGGTATGACCACCACCAAAAACCACTTTTTCACCACAGATGCGAATTCCCCCCTGAGTCGGTTTTGCGAGGCCGGTAATCATGCGCAGGGTTGTTGTCTTTCCCGAGCCATTTTGACCTAAGAAGCCAAAGACGCTCCCCTGTTTAATATTCAGATTGAGCCCCTCTAAAGGGGTTATGTTTTTAAATTTCTTTGTGATTTCCTCAATTTCAAGTACATTCATCTTATTCATCTACCCTTCCAAATATTAAGTAAAGCACAGGACCTATGATATTAACCACCAGTATCACCACAATCCAGATCGGCACGTTGAATATTTTTACCTTTTTATTTCTGAGTAAATGAATGAGTGCCACCAGCATGAGTATGAGTTGAACGAGAAACACAGGTATTAATAAGGGTAAGTATGCCATAATTTGTTCCATGATTAAATCCTCCATATTGTTTTCTAATGTTATTACGCTTTTAACATAGAAAAAGTTCAACGTATTTTAAAATTAATTTTAAAATACGTTGAACTTTTATGTGGAGGATCTACTTTTCTTCTTTTTCTTCTGTCTTCGGATGACAATAAAATAATATCCAATGAGGGGTAAGGGAATGTGAAGCAACCCCCAAAGTCCCCAAAACCAAGGGAATACACCTCTTTTTTGTGCATCTCTAAATATCCAGAAAGCTTGTGCCAATAAGACGAGGGCTAAGAGTATCCATGCCCATAGAGGTAAGGCGTTAGGATCAAAGTCAGTTTTCATCGGACACGCTCCTTCCTGATCAGTCGTGCGTAGGTGAGCCATAGGAAGGGGACAATAACGGACAAGCCCTGAAGTACAAAAAAGATAATCGTGTGGGATACTAGGAAATAAAACAAGAGTGAAATGATCATCACTGCAAAGCCCATAAACATGAAAAACTGATGGTTCTGTTTTATATGGTTCCGTATTTCTTGCTGTTGGATGAGGTTAGTAAAATAATTGAGTTCTGGCACAGGTACGGATATGGTGTCGATTTGATCAACACTGACTTTTATTTTTTGATCCAGTTCATCTGATTGATGCTTCATAATCTCCTAGCTCCTTTCTCAGGGTTTTCATACCATTGGATATTCTTGATTTTACAGTTCCTATAGGTATTTTTAGGTAATGTGCAATTTCTTCATAGCTATAACCCATGGCATATTGGAGGACGATGGGTACTCTGATTTTTTCGCTGAGTTTTTTTAGAGCTGTTAGTAGGTCATCCGATAGGATAAGTTTTTGAAAGGCATCTTCTTGGATTTGGAGGTCTAGGAGGTCGTCGATATTTAATCCATAGCCGCCTCGGCGTTTTTGTTTTCTTAGGTCGTCAATCCATAGATTTTTTCCAATGGCAATCATCCAAGTGGATAAGGTGGATTTGTTAGGATCATAGGTACCGATTTTGTTGATGGTTTCAAGCATGATGTCTTGGGTTAGATCTGCTGCACGATGAGGATCAAGGGTTAGTTTGACGAAATAGTTGTAGATAAGGGGGTAGTTGGCTTGTAGGAGTTGGGATAATGCATAACGATTTCCGTTCTTTGCTTCTTTGAGTAATTTCAAGTCCACGTTATGCTTACACCGCCTTTTGGTTGATACGTTTTTGGGTTGGGTTTTGTTCAGTACAGGTTTGATGATTTATAACATAAACTTTTCAATGACATGAGCAACGCCGTCTTCTTCGTTGGTATGCGTCACATAATCTGCCGCTTCTTTAATTTCATCAAAGGCATTACCCATGGCAACACCAAGTCCTGCAAATTTTATCATGGCCAAATCATTACCCGCATCACCTACGCAAATGACTTGTTCTCTTTTAAGTCCAAGCTCCTTTGCCACCATGGAAACACCCACGCCTTTATCCACGTTCTTATTTAAAAACTCCAAGAAATAAGGCGCGCTTCTAAGGATGGTGTATTGGTCCAAAACTGCTTGTGGCAGTAACGGGATAATACGATCTAATATTTTTTCATCGTCTACGAACATCACCTTCACGATGGTTGTGTTCGGATTTATTTCATCTAAAGGAGATTCTATAATAGGAATTTGATTGATTTTCGACTCAATTATCGTATAGGGATTATTTTTAGGTGTTAAAACACTTTGATCTGTCAGTGCATGAATATGTACCCCTAATTGAACACTTAAAGCATAAAGTTCTCTATAACAGGCCATGGAAAGGGGTTGATCAAAAATAATTTCCTTTGTTTTTGTGCTTTGAACCAGTGCCCCGTTAAAGGCCACCACATAATCCTTCTCGTCAAACAAATCAAGCTTTTCCAAATATCTCAAAACGCCATTTAAAGGTCTTCCCGTGGCAAGCACCACTCTTTTTCCTCTTAATTTTAACTGTGCAATTGCTTCATGACATCTCACAGAGATCTCTTTATTTTCATTTAATAATGTGCCGTCCATATCCAGTGCTATTAATTGGTACATGTTAGCCTCCTGCTGCTTTGGTCAAATGTGAGTTTACTGCATTCCGACTTAATTAAACCACATTTGCAAGAGGCTAATCAATATCAAAAACTGCCTAAAATTTAGAGACAAACCCTCTATTCTTCCCCAAATACGACAATGAGTAGCATTTTAAACTGTTCTTGGGCGTAAAGGGCATGGGGGATACCTGCTGGCATCACAATGGTTTCACCTTTTTTGACGAGGAATTTTTCGTCACCAATGGTAATTTCTGAAGCACCATCCATGATATAGACCATGGCATCGCCACCTGAAGCGTGGGAACTGATTTCCTCCCCTTGATCAAAAGCAAATAAAGTCATATTCATAGCCTTACTTTGGGATAAAGTCTTGCTCACTACTTGACCTTTATGATATTCCACCAAGGATTCCATCACCAGTGCCGTTGAAAAATCTATGTTCTTAATTTTTTGTTTACTCATGTTTTATTACCTCCATTTTTCTTTTTTGGTTCTGTTACCAGTATATGCTTTACTGAGCATATAATCCGTAGCTATGGATACATTTTTTCTCCTTAAAACCTAATTGACAACCACTGGTCTATATGGTAAAATTCATTTTAGTTACAAGGGTGTATATCTCAGTTGGTAGAGTCCTCGCTCGACATGCGAGTTGTCGCTGGTTCGAGTCCAGTTGCGCCCATACCATAAAAAGCTGCTTCATAACATAAGTTATGAAACAGCTTTTTTGATGTGCTCTTCTACCTTCTTAATTTCATTGCTTCCTCATCTTGTCCTTCAATCACATTCATATACCTAGCAAGGGCAAATAAATAATCGGCTAAACGATTGATGAACTGGTAATCAAAGGTGTAATCATACTTGCCTTCAATGGCTCTTACAAAAAAACGCTCCGCCCTTCTGATTACACTCCTGACCACATGACAATATGCGGCCGCTTCATTGCCACTGTAGTAGATGAAATTTTTCAAAGCACCCGTTACTTCTGTCATACGATCAATTTCATTTTCCAGAACCAAAATGTCCTCTTGTATCACATAATGATTAGAAAATTGTGAGGACACATCACCACCAATTCTAAAAAGCACATATTGGATTTCCCTGAGGTGTTCATCAATTTGGAGCTTTTCTGGCTCCTTAAATATCTTTTGAGTGAGACTTCTCAGATAACCAACCCCTGCATTCACTTCATCTATTTCGCCCTGTAACTCGATTAATCCATCGCCCTTAAATATTCTTTCACCCAATACATTTGAGGTATACCCTTGGTCGCCTGTTTTTGTATAAATCTTCATTCCTAATACGCACCTCCCTATGGTTTTATACTTGCTATTATAGCATCTTCCATTAAATTTGTAAAAAAAGAGACATCATCTCTTTTATGCTTAGCATTTCGAGAATATGTCTTTTTTGATTTGTGAGCACCTGTTCCACTGCGATGCACAATGTGATCGAAGTGTACAAAATCTCTGACCTTAAGTTCAGAACCTTTGATGATGCGTTTCGTTTCATCCATCTTTTTTGTTACAACTTTTTCTGGTCGCTTTGCCACTTTTTTTCACTTCCTTTAAAATTAATGTTATATTTTTCTAATTCCATAAATAATGAACTGTCCATCTTCATTTTCTGAATAATCAAATTGAATTTGATCATCTGTTTCTAGGGCATAACTATCAAAGTTTTCTTTGATTTCTGGTGAAAGCATAAATACTTTTGAAGCCTTTTCTATAGGTACGCCACTTATTGTGATTTCAATAAAGTTGCTATCTGCCTGACCGACATAGCTTCCTGAATCTGTTTGTAGTGCTACTATTGGCTCACTAGTTGTTGCTGTCACCACATCTGTTGCAATATCGTCAGAGGTTTCATTCTCCGTATTGACTTCTGTGGTCTCAACCATTTCAGTGGTCACTTCTTCGGTTTCAACGATTAAAGGATCTTCATTCTGATTCTGTTCTTTCATGCAGCCCATCAAAAAGAGGCCGCACATGATCGTAGCGATGCATAACATCATTGTCTTTTTCATATTGATTCCTCCTTGTATCACGCTTATCTTGCCACATTTGGAGTCCTTTTATTTCATTCTCATCACTTTTTTAACAACTTTTAACAGAGGCACGAGAATAGGTCCTTCCATCTCTCTTTTAACATCCTTCAAACTGTTGATGATTTGAATATTTTGAGGACAATGTTTCTCACACTTTCCACACTCAACACATAAAGACGCATAGGAAGGTTTCGATGAAAAACCGCCTGTGTTTTGCATATATTTCATCTTTGCGCCACTTTTACCAATCAAATATTTGTCATTATATTGAGCAAAACAAGTTGGAATATCCACACCTGATGGACAGGGTAGGCAATAGCCACAAGCGGTGCAATCTACTTTTGTTTTACTTTTTAGTATCGCTTTTACTTCATCAAATAAACCAAGTTCCTCTTGTGTAAGAGCCTCTGCCTCTGACTCGGATGCCGTCCTGACATTTTGATCAATCTGCTCATGGGTTCCCATACCGGATAATAAAAGGGTCACTTCTTTATGGTTCCAAATCCATCTTAGAGCCCAATCCACAGGAGTTCTCTTAGGCGTTGCGCCTGACCAGATTTCATTGACTTCCTTAGGCAAGTGATTGACAATCTTCCCACCTCTAAGAGGTTCCATGACCATAACAGGTATGCCTTTTGAAGCCGCATATTGAAGACCGCTTTTTCCTGCCTGATTGTTTTCATCTAAGAAATTGTATTGTATTTGGCAAAAATCCCAAGGATACGAATCGATGATGCGAATGAATTCATTTTTACCACCATGATAAGAGAAGCCTAAATTGATGATTTCACCACTTTTCTTTTTCGCTTCAATCCAAGATTCAATCCCCAAGGATTTTAGTCTTTCCCAAGTTTCTAAGTCGGATAACATATGCATCAAGTAATAATCAATGCGATCCGTTTGCAATCTCTGAAGCTGGGTATTGAAAATTTTATCAATATCAGCAGCAGTCCTTACCATATAGGGGGGTAATTTTGTAGCGATTTTCACGGCATCTCTATAGCCCTTAGCAAGTACTTTCCCTAAAAACCCTTCACTTTTTCCAAAATGATAGATATAAGCCGTGTCAAAGTAATTGACGCCCTGCTCGATAGCAGATATAACCAGCTTTTCAGCTGCTATTTCATCAATGGCATTGCCTTTAGTTGGAAAGCGCATACAGCCATAACCGAGTATGGAAAGCTGGTCGTCATTTTTAGTATTCTTTCTATAATTCATGGTAGCATCTCCTTTTTGAGTTTGCCGAGTAGCAACAAACAACTCCATCGTAAGATATTACCGCTCTGTTGTCAAGTTATTGAGATAAAAGACTGATCTATTTAATTTCTCCAATGACCTGTTGCGTATCTATTTTATCATTTATATGAATCAGTAAAAAAGGATAAGTCAATACTTGGGTCACCATATCTTCAGCATTTGGTGCGAGGACATTCGTATCGATATAGAGGGTTCCTGATCCTAGATCATAGACCCCATTAACGCCAATACCATATCCACCTGTTGGTTTCATACCAGCTTGAATTTTGATATAGGTGCCATCACCGATCACTTTATAATCAATGCCCTTAACCTGTTGATCTGCATAAAACCACTCCCCTAATTCTTGGGTCATTCTCACAACCGTGGTATCAATGACGGTGAATTCAAGCGGTTGTTTGAGTTCCTCTTCTTTTAAAATAGTAATCACTTTTGTCATTTCATTATAAATAACTTTGGCATCAATAGCTTCAGCAACGAATCGCAAAGGTAAAAATAAGGTCTCATCCAACTTTTTCGCCACAACATCCATTTGAACCTGAGCAGGTATTCCTGAAAAATCAAATTTATGATGAATAAGTGCTAAGGTACTTCCAATTTTCAGCTCTACAGTCGAATAATCACCCTCTACTAAAATGGTGTCACCTTTTATAGTGACAGTTGCCCCTAATTGAGTAAAAATTTCAGCCGGTACAAGAGTTCTTCCATTTTCGACAAAAGCCTCAGCCAACTTAACCACTTTTCCATTCATAATGAGAGTCGTTTCCCTTGTCCCCGCTTGAATGGGTTGCATAGATACCACTAAAATAAGAATCGCTAATACAAGTGCAATATTTTTTTTCATATGATCACTCCTCAGTGTGTTATGAGTAGTTAGACGTCCATCCCTGAGAAAAGTTCCCAAAAAGAGCCAAAGGGGACGTTTAATTTTGGCTCCTTTGGCAGCCAAAATGCAAAAACACCCACTTATGATGTTCAGTGGATGATTTTATGCTTGCTTACCTGAACTTTTAACCAATCCTAGATTGTCACTTTCTCCGTCCCCGTGACAACCCGTGACAAGTTTCTTACTCAAACCGCACCAATCTATACGGAGAAATGCTTTGAATGTATTCCATGTTGCTGGAATACATGGACTTGTTCACCTCATTGAAGGTTAATGTGTTGTCATCAGTTAGTATCACTATGCCACTATCTCTTGGTGGATTTCCAAACTTTCCTTCTAAAGTTAATAAATACAGAAAGGGTTGTTTTTCATTATGATCAGCACTGCTGTCAAACAAATAGTAATAACCGTCATTAAAATATAGATCACTAAAATAAACCCTATGAGGTTTTTCAGAAGCAAAAGTAACCATACGAATGCCTGTATTATGACCTTCCCTTGCGGTTTCAACAAATTGATCCCATATTGCATTATTGATATTCTCTTCCTCATAACGCTTTACAAAATAACCGTCTTTTTCAGCTTGCTCCGGGATATATTCTGTAGGCATATTCGAGAAACCAATGTAATTACCCTTCGAATCAAAAGAAAAAGTTAAAGAATCTTTTTCTACCAATAGTTTACCCGCTTCAAAGATTTTAATATAATCTTGCCGCATCACATTTGGATAGGCATCGTAGGTTTTCTGCCATTCCACCTTATAGTGTTTATTAAATTTAATCACAAACAGCTCCGTATCAAACCAAATACTCGATACAAAAGCAGGCTGAGGTGCCGTTGCAATGATTCGATTTGAAGTAACAATAAAGCCGTTATCTTCCTGAGGCACAATGGATTGGGGTGCATATAGCAAATCCGGGAGGACTTTCTTTTCATTACCTTTTTGATCTAAAATGACTAGCCCTCCCTCATTGTATAATTGTCCCTGACTACCGTAACCCACAACGATATCTCCGTTATTTAAAACAGCTAAAGCGCTGCCCCATAAGCCAGTCATCGTCATCTCTTTCTTTAAAATTTCCTGGCCGTCTTGATCCAATTGAAGCAGTACTGACGTTGATGGTTCATTTTTTTCAGAGTTTCTAGTCATTAGCGTATATAGATAGTCATTTTCAAAATGCAATTGATTGTATTGAAGGTGAAGATATTCTATTTGATTGGGATGAAATACCCACTTAATTTCTAGCTTCTCATCTATGGCAGCGATGAAATCTCCTGGGTTTTCCTTCGCATTTTCCGTGGCAAATGCACCTGCTTGAGATTGAGTTATGCCACTGATCACCAGTCCCATGGTTGGATCATAAGCCGATACATAGAGGCT
>CAZJIO010000079.1:16922-18390 GCA_964546035.1 uncultured Eubacteriales bacterium
ATCATTTCCGCCAAAACTCCTTTGAATTACCACCTCGCCATCTCCATCAAATTTCGTTACGACGATATCCTCACCACTATTGACGGAATACGTTGGCTCACCATCTTTTGCATACCAAGTGCCTACAGCAAGAATTTCTTCCTCTGGCGTTAGAAAAAGGCCATGAAATAAATTACCCGTATAGTCGATAAAATTCCTCTTCCAAATCTCATTGCCCTGTGCGTCACATTTCAGAAGAAAGCTATTTTCCAGCTTACCCTCTGGGCCACCATTTGAAAAGGCTTGTAGCGAGAAAATGAAACTTCCATCCGCTAAAATGAGTAAATGGTTGATTCGCCCTGTCATAGTCTTATAGGGGTAGCTTTTCTGCCACAAGATTTGACCGGCTTCATCTAGTTGAATAATTGTAGGTGTCACTTCAGAGGCGATCCATTTTTGAATTTCTGTTGTTTGAGAAACCGCACAGAGATAGCCCTTTGAAGACTTGACGATGATTGTATTAAAGGGATCTGCTTTAAAGTCCAATAAAATTTCAGGAATGACCTCAGTATTTATATCCTCGATTTTGATGTAATTCGTTTCCAGGGCAACCTGACTCATCCCGCTGAGTTCTAATGGGTTGATTTGAGGTGTTACATCGCTACTAAAGAATGGGAATTCTAATGTAGAGGATAAAGAAAAGGGCATATCTGGTGTTACGACTTTTTTGTTTTGTTGACAACCAAAAAGTAGCGATAGAACAAGTACAGATATCAGCAACATTTTAATGTGTTTCAACTTAAACACCTCTTTCTCTTCCTTTTATGGTTTTAGGAGTTACCTATGGGTTTGTCATAAACATGGCTGCCATCAGCGTGCAAAAGAGCGTGGCAACAATAGCCATCCACAGGGTTATGTTCTTATATGCAATGATTTTCACAATCCGTAATTTTACCGAGCTATGTCCAAAGGCGGATCCCAACAGATGATGTCCCGTTACCAGCTGTACAAGTGCATCCGCATAGGCTTTTTTATGTTCAATACCCAGGGTTCTTAATACTTTTTCATCACAAGCCAGTTCTCGATCACGTCCATAAAAATAAAGAAACAGCCATGCAAATGGATTGAACCAGTGGATGCATACAGCGAGCATGGAAAGCAGTTGCCATAAATTATCCCATCTTTTAACATGGACCAATTCATGGAGTAAAATAATATCCAGGTTATCCCATTTACCCTTACTTGGCAGTATAATCCGTGGTTTAATAAATCCAAAAACCAAGGGTGATGCAATCCCCTCATGTTGATAAAGCTTAATTTTCCTTGTGATGTTCAGCTTCCTTTGCAGAGGCTCAAGTCCTTCAATCCCCTTGAGTAAAGTAGCTTTTTTCAATTGTCGCCCCGTCAATCCATAAAAAACAATAAAAACAAAAAGACTCACCCCAGCTCCTATGACCCATATCAAACCAGAAATTTTAAAGAAATTCTC
>CAZJIO010000079.1:18403-19374 GCA_964546035.1 uncultured Eubacteriales bacterium
AAAATTCATTCGTGTAAGCCATAGGAAAGTAATCTTGAACCCCTTGAATGGTATTCATCATACTCGCTTGTGGAAAGGGTGTTGTGTTCATGGGTAAAGGTACCCCTTTAACATAGCGCTGAACAAAAAGGATCATACTGATCTTACTTTGAATCGCAACAGGGATCCATAAGCGAAGCAGTACAATTCCCCATAAAAATGAAGCTGTATATTTAGGGAACCATTTTCCAAGAATGATCCGAAATAACAGGATGCATACCGTCATAAATGCGGCCATAATACTCATATTCAATACATAATAAAAGACATTTCCAATCACAACTCATCACCCTCCTTACAGCTGATCTTGGATGATTTTCTTGAGCTCAGCTAATTCTTCTTCCGATAAACTTTCGTTTTGTACAAAGGCACTAAAAAAAGTCTTTACAGAACCATTAAATAGCTTATCAATAAGCTTCCTGGCTTCATCAATTTGCACTTGCTCTCTGGTAATGAGTGGCTCACAAACAAAATGAGGCTCATTTCTTCTAAGGGCACCCTTTTCCACCAACTTTTTAAGAATGGTATAGGTCGTATTTTTGTTCCAACCAATTTCCTCTGTTGCAAGCTTACCAATCTCTTTCGCCGGCACCGCACCAACACGCCAAACCAACTCCATTAATTGCAGCTCCGAATCAAATAATTTAATTTTATCCATCGTTAATCACCTCAGACTATTTCAGTAGTATGCAATTATACTATCACAGTAGTCTGAGTCTGACAAGAGTGGGATCTTGGGGACGGAGAAACTGACAACCCCGATGGGTTGTCAGTTTCTCCGTCCCCAAGATCCCACTCTTGTCAATCTTCACACGCTATTCATTGACCTTTCTTTCCTGAATATGATAGGATGGTGTAAATATAATCAATAGAATCGGAGGTGTGCGCCAGTTCGGTGCCAAATATTTAACTGGTGCGAATCCAGTCTGGTA
>CAZJIO010000080.1:0-19159 GCA_964546035.1 uncultured Eubacteriales bacterium
AAAAAGTCACCAGTGAAATTCTATATAAGTTATCCAAGAAGAACCAAGTTATTTTTACGACTCACTCCCCTTCCATGTTATTTAATTTTTCAGCTAAACAAATCAAGCAAGTTGTTCTTAATGAATCCCACCACACAGCCATCAAGGAGCACACCAATCTTGATATCATCTTAGAAGACCTAGGATATACGGCAAATGACCTTTTGAATGTGAATTTCGCCTTTATCGTCGAAGGGAAAGAAGATAGTAGCAGGTTGCCCCTACTCCTTGACCGTTATTATACTGAAATGAGAGATTCAAACGAAAACCTAATACGAATATCCCTCATCCAGACCAATAGTTGCACAAACATTCGCACCTATGCCAATTTAAAATTTATCAACCAGACTTACCTTAAGGATAATTTTCTCATGATTAGAGATGGTGATGGGAAAGATCCTGCATTGTTAACTGAACAGTTATGCAGCTACTATTTTCGAAGGATGCATGAGGATGATGCCAAAATTCCGCGTATTACGCCTAATAATGTGCTCATTTTAAAATACTATTCCTTTGAAAATTATTTTTTAAACCCAGAAATTATGGCTACTCTAGGTGTGATCTCAGAGGTCGATGAATTTTATACCCTTCTGTTTGCCAGATGGCAACAATACCTAAGCAAGATGAAAAGCGCAAAAAACATGTTTGAAAAGACGGGTCTCAACCTCGAAACCATTGACGATCTTAGAAACAATATGGAAACATTTAAAATTTACATGAGAGGCCACAATCTTTTTGACATCTTTTATAGCAAATATAAAAAGGGTTCCGAACAAACGGATATTCTTAAAAAATACCTAGAATTAGCTCCTAAGGATGAATTCAAAGATATTTTAGATGCAATTGACCGTTTTGTTTATTTTGATAACAGAAAAAAAGAGTAAGACTTGATTATCGTGTCATTGCGGAGTATGATAATAAGATTACTCTATAAGGATTTAGGAGATTAAATACATGAACAAACAAAAAGAAGTCGCATTGGTGGCCATACTAGGTATGCTTGGCAATGTCCTTTTATTAACTGCTAAATTAATCGTAGGGTTTGCTACACTGAGTCAAGCCATGATTGCTGATGGACTCAATAGTGCAGGAGATGTCTTCGCTTCTGTGATGACCTATATAGGCAACCATATTTCTTCTAAACCTGGTGACAAAGACCACCCTTATGGCCATGGCAAAGCAGAATATATCTTCTCAATGATCATTAGTTTCTCTTTATTATTTGTTGCCTTTTCTATCTTTAGAAGCGCTTTTAATGCCTTAACATTAAAAAGTTCCTTTGAGTACTCCATCTGGTTAGTTGTCGTAGCCATTGGTACCATTTGCATTAAGGCTTCACTGTTTTTTTTCACACGAAATATCGGAAAGAAGTATCATAGTTTACTTGCAATGGCTAACGCTGAGGATCATCGAAACGATGTCTTTATTTCCACACTCACTTTGTTGAGCGTTATTAGTGGTTATTATCACATTCAATTTGTTGATGGTGTTGCGGGCATTCTCATTTCATTTTGGATTGCTTTTACGGGCATTAAAATTTTCACAAATGCTTACACCGTATTAATGGATACCACAGTAGACGAAACCCTCACGAAACATATGAGAGGGATTCTCAATGAAATCACTGGTGTGGATCATATTGATGCCATTATATCCAAACCCGTTGGACTCAAATTTCTATTGATTGTAAAAGTTTCAATAGATGCCAACTTAACCGTCTATGAAGGTCATGAAATCTCCGATCAAATAAAGGTCGAGCTCTTAAAACTAGATGACATTGAGGATGTAATTGTCCATGTTAATCCCGCACAATTTCATCCCCAAGCAGAATAAAGGACACATTAAATGCTTAAAGGGAGGCCAATTATGAATCCTAACGAAAACACATTAAACTATAATCAGCCCATTAAAGTGGCTGATGGCATTTACTGGATTGGTTTTTTTGATGCCGCTTTTCAGCTGCACTGTAATCCATATTTAATCATTGAAGGCGATGAAGCCATTCTCATTGACGGCGGTAGTCGCACTGACTTTAGCACAGTCATGCTTAAGATTCTTCAAACTGGCCTGCACCCTAGTCAGATCAAGCATCTTTTTTATTCTCATTATGATCCTGATTTGTGCGGAAGTATTCCTGAATTTGAAGAAATAATTGATCGCAACGATTTGTCGATACTCACCCATACCTACAATGTACCCTTTATTAAGTATTATGGCGGAAAATCACCGATTATTTCCCTCGATCAAATAGATTATACTTTTACCTTTGAAACAGGAAGAAAGCTACAATTCATACATACCCCCTATGCCCATTCTGAGGGAAGTACCATGATTTATGATGAGCAAACCCATACCTTGTTCACTGGTGATATGTTTGGAAGTTACTCCCCAAATTGGGAGCTTTATATCAACATTCCCCCCACTTGTTTAGCATGTAGCGATAATTCTACGGTTTGTTACAAGACAGACACAATCTGTGATTTACAAGGTCTTCTTGATTTTCACAAGAAAATTATCCCATCAACTCAAATTTTACGCTATACCCTAAACAGCATTAAAAATTTAGATCTACAACTGATAGCACCTCAGCACGGCAGTGTCATTAAAGGTGCTTCCTTAATCAAAGAAGTCATAGATAGGTTACTAACCCTTGAAGAAGTGGGTATAGATGCCTTTAGGAGGTCCTAATATGCTTCCCAAACATGTTCAATTAATCAACTATTTGAAAGAACCGGATACCCTTAATCATAATGATCCGATCCTCATTAAATATCTTATTGAAAGTATTGGTAATGAAGGTCAACACCATATTCAGAGCAATTTATTTAAGCAACTGATTCATGATTATGTAAAACTAGCAAAAGAACTGGATCTCAAATATCAAGAAGTAATCCAACTGTCTGAAATAGATTTATTGACTCAGATTTATAATCGAGGTAAGGTATCAAAAGAATTGTCACAAGAAATCACCTTGTTTTATCGCTATCACCATGATTTCTCGATCATCATGTTTGATATTGATTTTTTCAAGAAAATTAATGATACATATGGTCATGATGTTGGCGATTTGGTTTTGGTTGAGACCTGCCAAATTGTCAATTCCCATTTAAGAGCCACAGATACTTTTGGCCGATGGGGTGGTGAGGAATTTCTTATCATTCTCCCTAACACCAATGCACATCAGGCTGAGGTTGTTGCTGAAAAAGCTCGGTTGTCTATAGCCAACACAAGCTTTCCTCATAAACAAAATATTACTTGTTCTTTCGGTGTCGCCCAAGCTATGGGAATAGAAAAAGCACACGAACTCTTAAAACGTGTAGACACAGCTTTATATGGGGCCAAACATAGTGGTAGAAATTGCACTGTCCTTTCTACTGATACAAAGCTTTAATAACACTTTCGATGGAGGTCTCTTGGATGGTTAGATCTTTTATCTCATAGGCTTCATCCATGACTTTGATAAATTGGTTGAGTTTTATTTTTGAGAGATCTAGCTCTATTTCCAAATCATTCTGTGATAATTCTTTTATCAGGGTAACCCCCTCTAGATTTAGCGCACACACGGGCTTCTTCGTAGCAATTTGAATGTGCTTTTTTGTTCCAAACAGCTCTCTCAGAGCTTGAATATGATCATCAAAAATTACCTCGCCGTGATTAATAACAATCACTCTTTTGGCCAAGTACTCTACATCCTCTAAATCATGAGTTGTGAGGATAAAAGTCATCCCCTTCTCGTTCATCTTCTTAATAAACTCTCTAATCTTTTCTTTAGCAATCAAATCAAGGCCAATAGTAGGCTCATCCAAAAAAACGATTTTGGGACTATGTAGCATGGCCATGATAAACTCGCACTTCATTCTTTCCCCCAGGGATAATTGTCTTGTTGGTTTGTAAATCAAACCCTTCACATCAAAAATATCGACCATTTCATCCAACCGTTCTTGAAAATCTTCATTGGATATGTTATAAATGGCCTTATTCATTTGAAAGGAATCTATGGGTGGAATATCCCAAATAAGCTGAGATTTCTGACCGAAAACAGCGCCAATATGCGCCACATATTTTTTACGTTCTTTCCAGGGTATGTAATCTAAAATCTTAACTTCTCCAGAAGTAGGAAATAAAATCCCTGTCAGAATTTTAAGGGTGGTGGATTTACCCGCCCCGTTAGGTCCTAAAAAACCAACCAGCTCCCCTTTTTCTATTTCAAAGGAGAGGTCCTTTAGGGCTTCAATTTGGATTTCTTTTCTATGAAAAAAACTTTTTAAGACTTCCTTAAATGAACTGCCACGCTCATAGGTCATAAAAGTCTTTTTTAAATGCTTCACTTCAATCAACATTTTTTATCCTCCTGCGCTTGTATAATTCCCAAGCATTTTGTGCCAAAACAAAAGACTGAAGCAAAAAAATGTCAGGGACACGATGCCACTAAGGGCCATTCCTTCAACATGTTTGCTCATTAAAATAGTTGCGGGTAAAAAGCCAATTACGGTAATTGGCATCACATAGGAGATCATATTCCCTACGGATTTTGAAAAAATACTTTTAGGATACATACCAAAGTTGGTGACACTCTCAAACATTTCATAGATTCGACTGTTACCAACCCATTTAAACACGATTGCTGCTGACAGTATGTTAAAGGAAAACAGAACAAGCAAAGAGATCATCAACCAAAAACAAAAAAGTACCCACTGAATTGGGTGAATATCCTGAGTGTGGCTGAGGGCATAAACAAAGAGAACAAACCCACTGGCTAAGCTCCCTAGGTTATTTAAGTTAAAACCCGTTACAACGGCCATAAACAAGGTGTTTCTGGGCTTAATTAGGAGCAAGTCAAAAGTACCTTCTCTAACACGGGCCAAAGTATTATAAATGACACCAGATATCAAAACGTTCGAGGTGCCTTTAGCAAGTAAAAATACGCCTTGGATCAAAAGCACTTCATAAAGTGACCAACCTGGAAACGAGGTTCCTGAAGCGTAAATCAGCAAAGTTACCAGGGGCAGAATAAATTCTCCGAGAAACACCAAAATAAAAGAAATAAAAAAATCAAATCGATAAGCCATACAACTGGCAAGCTCTACTTTAAAAGCGACCAGAAAAACTTTAAAGTTGCTCATTATGCGCCTACCCCCTTGAATTTTTTGATGCCTAAACGCCAAAGCACTTCTGAAAATAACCACATTGCCAAACAAACCAAAGCCTGCATGCCAACAATTTCTGGGATACCCATAGATTGCCCCGCTGCTTCATAGGAACCTAAAAAGACACGAATGGGTACATAGACCACATATTGAAAGGGTAAAAATATGAGTATTTTTTGAATCACCTGTGGGAAGAAAACAAGGGGAATAAAAACACCAGCTGATATATCTCTGATGAGCAAAAACATTCTACGTATACCATCAGCCTTGACAAACCAAAAAGCGGTCATTCCGATGCAATAATTGATTAAAAACATAATCAAAAAACTGAGTAGTATGGAAATCATACTCCAGATGGGATACATTGGAATAAGCTTAATTTTAAAAATCAAGAGAAATAGCAGATAAACCGGCACGCCTTCTAACCCTATTCCAAGAATCCGATGTCCCACCTTCTGTGAAAGTGCAAAATAGCGATGGGAGACTGGTCGCAACAGGAAAGTGAGAAACTTTCCTGTTCGAATCAGCATTTGCAAATTCCAATCTGCAAAGTCCATAATACAATAATTGATCAGAGCAGCAACGCCATAATAAGCGATCATTCCTTTAAGTGTAAATCCATTGATTGTTTCCTTTTCACCAAATACAGCCGTCCAAATAGCAATCTGTACCAAAAAATAGGCTGGACCTATAAAAAGCGAAACGAGCATATGGCTTCTATAGGCTGCCCATTCTTTATAGGTTGCAAAGGCCACGCCTTTCATCACTAAGAAGGCGCGATTCATCTTCAAAAGTAAAGTGCCCAAGAAAGACATCACCTCTTTTCATTAATCATCAACTTTAATCTATAAAATACCCGCCCAAACAATCCCGATGGTTCCAACCACACCTTCACCGCACCAATGGAGGGGTCCAGCCACGAAAAATGAGGCTATAAATTGTTCTTTTGGATCAATGTACAAACCACAACAACCTGCACCATCATGGTTAAAGGTCCCTTCTGATATCATCGGTTGAGAGTTAAGTCCCCAACCAATGCCTTGTTGCTTGTTTTTGACTTTGTTGTTCCAATTATAGGCAGGTACGTTATAAAGTTGGTTTCTTGTCATAAATTCAACGGTTTTTCTTCCCAGTATTCTATTACCGTTATAGGTGCCAGAATTGAGCATCATTTGTCCGAATTTATAAAGGTCTTCAACCGTAGAATAGAGCCCACCTCCTGCTGGTGGTGGATCATTTTCTAAATCTCGTTTATAATCCAAATTCCCTTTAAAAGTTAGACACACTTCATCGTGTAATTCTTTAGGCACACAGAAGAAAGACCTCGTCATGCCAATAGGTTCTAAAATGTTTTTTACCACATAATCTTCAAAAACCATGCCGGACACCCTGGTAACAATTTCACCTAAAATACAAAATCCCCCTGAACAGTAGCTCCATACTTGACCTCTTTCATGGGCCAATGGTCCAGAAATAATCCTTTGAATCCAATTGTATGGAGACGTTTTATCAATATCCCACCAGCCGCTTGGATAGGGTTCTAAAAACGAGCCCGAGTCGCCCATAAGTCCTGAAGTATGTGTGATCAACTGAAATATCGAAATATCTCTATGTATGGTCGTATCAAATTCCTTTATATACATGGATACCGGCTGTTCCAAAATCAACTTACCTTTTTCAACCAATTGCATAATGGCTGTCGTTGTGAAAACTTTAGTAATTGAAGCAATTCTTCGAATAGAGTCTGTCTTGAAATCGCCTTTATCCTCCGTAAGCCGCAGCTTACCCATGGACCTATGGGCAATCATTTTTCCGTTTTTGGCAAGGACGTATGCGCCCGCTTGAATCATTTCTTTTTCTATGAGCTCCTGATATAAATCATCTAGTAATTCTAATTGATTGCTATCAAAACCTTCTGCTTCTGGCGTTGAATCCGTATTGCTCTGATAAATCTCGTGCTTTCTCTCTTTAATCATACTGTCATTCTCCTCATTCTTTATATTTTTATATACTAAGTAGTATATCATAAATGACATGCAAAAAGAACACTTATATTGTAAAATACAAATGTTCTTTTTGCTATTTCAAGTGTTTTATTTTAGTATTTGTGTTACCACTGCTTGCATATCTTCACGGGTACATTCTTGTGTGTGGATGACTTTAGCGTCCAATATTTCAAGAATGGCTTGGGGGATTTCTATACCAGAGACTTCATTCATCTTCTTAATAAGTTCAAAGTCAGAATAACGGTCATAAGCAGCGTCGAGGGCTAGCATAACACTCCTGGTGAACTTGTATGGGCTAGCAGTGGATACGACCACTGTCGGTGTTAGATCAGAAGATTGCGTCTTGTATTTGCTATAAACAGCATAAGCAACCGCGGTATGGGTATCCAGTAAGTAACCTGTTGCATCAAAAACCTCTTTTATGGTCTGAGCGGTTTCTTCATCATTGGCATAATCGCCTATGAAATCCTTGAGTCCGCGCTTCATTTCATCCGTGATGGTATAGGCACCCTCTTTAGAAAGCTGACCCATTAAGCTAGCATTTAGCTCAGGTTTTTGTCCTGTTAATTGATATATTAATCTCTCTAGATTACTAGAAATAAGAATGTCCATAGAAGGTGAACTGGTTAAAATAAAATCTCTTTTTCGATCGTATACCCCTGTTTGAATAAAATCATATAAGACTTTGTTATCATTTGAGGCACATATCAGTTTACCTATAGGGAGTCCCATTTCCTTAGCATAATAAGCCGCTAAAATGTTTCCGAAATTCCCAGTAGGAACACAAACGTTGATAGCCTCTCCAGCCTTTATAACACCTTGATTGATGAGGGTTGTATAGGCATAAAAGTAATAGGCGACTTGCGGTATTAAACGGCCAATATTAATTGAGTTAGCTGATGATAACTGATAGCCTGCTGCCTCTAGTTCTTTTGCAAAATTTTCATCGTTGAAGATAGCTTTAACGCCATTTTGAGCATCATCAAAGTTTCCTTCAATGCCAATCACATAAGTATTATCACCGGTTTGTGTTACCATCTGATGCTTTTGGATTGGGCTTACACCATCCTTAGGATAAAACACAATGATCTTTGTGCCTTCAACATCTGCAAAGCCTGCAAGGGCAGCTTTTCCAGTGTCTCCAGAAGTCGCAGTCAAAATGACGATTTCGTTAGTCAGTTGATGCTTCTTGGCAGCTGTTTTCATTAAATGGGGTAAAATAGAAAGTGCCATATCTTTAAAAGCTATGGTTGATCCATGGAAGAGTTCCAAATAATAAGCATCGCCCTTTTTCACAAGGGGTGCGATTTCTTTTGTATCAAATTTATCGTCATAGGCTTGTAAAATACAAGTCCTTAATTCATCTTCTGTAAAGTCCGTAAAGAAAAGCCTCATCACTTCATAAGCTAAATCTTGATAGCTCAGTTGGCTTAAATCCTCCAAAGAAATCGTCATTTTAGGAATCTCATTTGGAACAAAAAGTCCCCCATCACTTGCTAGGCCTTTAACAATTGCCAAAGAAGCTTCAATATTATTTTCTTGTCCCCGTGTACTATTGTATAGGATCTGAGCCATAGTTCTGACCTTCCTTTTCTCAATATAGAGTATTAACGTGTGTATCGTTGAACTTTTTTATAATACCACAACTTTATAGAAATGACAAGAAAAAGCTAGAGAGGACATTAGACCTCTCTAGCTCTTAGTAAGCATAAAACTCATGTACACCATGGGCAGCAACTTTCCTTAGATGTTCATCAAACCAACTACCAGCGGATTGTGTTGCCAGAGCTTTGGCAACAAAAAATGTTGCACCGTTTGAATAATCTTCTCCATCTAATGCTCTTTCAACCGCCTCATAAGTAGACTCGGTTAAAGGTACAGACTCCAATCTCCCATCATCTACAGGAGAGAATTGGGCTCTGCCATTATATCTTTCATAAATTACATCATGTATGGTATCTGGAAATTGACCGCTTTCTACTCGGTTAAGTACGACGTTTGCCACCATTATCTTACCAATGATGTCTTCACCCGTAGCTTCAGCCTCCACGATCTTGACCAGTGCTGTATAATCTTCTTCCGTGTATATTGTGACTTCTGTTTTTTCTAGTACACCATTGCTAGCTGCCTGTAGCACTTCTTTAACATCCTCTTCTTCTCTTAGAAGGGGTAGATTTACTGAACTCTCCTCCGGCTGATTCGACTGAGGTAAATCTTTTTCTAATAGCGCTGGTAATTGTACTGTCAGTTCTTCATTGATCTGTTCTTCTTCTTTTGGTTCATAAATCTGTGCTGGTGCGGTTTTACTGTTGACAATAAATCCATTGGTTCCTAACAAAAGGACAGTAACCATACCCGCTGTTATAATAACGAGTCCTTTTGTATACGCTCTTTTAGAAAGACCTTTCATCCTAAAGAAAATCTCTCCTATAAGCTTTTTAAATCTCTTCATATATGAAACTCCTTTATTGCTCTTGAGCTTAACAAGAATTGCTTTGTTAAACGCGTATTTTGCTTCCAAATATTCTTGATTTACAAGATGTTGCCATTATAGTTCACCCTCCACCCAGAGTCAATAAGGGTAAAGGTTTTTTGGTAGTCTTTCCGATATTTTTAGAAGGCTCTACCCCATGCCTTATACAAAATGTTAATAATAGCAAATAATCCCAAGAGGTTTTAGTACATTTTACAAGGCTATTTTTTTCTTTGTATATTATTACATAAAGGCATTTGTCCATTATTATAACCAATTTTTCTAATAATTATACCTTTTTTTGTTACTAAGTTCCTAATCCAACCATTCATTGTGGCAGAAATTCAATTTTTAAAAGCATTGCAGGCATAGGTTGCTCTACGTTATAATAGAATAAATGTCATGAAATAAGAGGTGAAAAAGCGTGTCTACATTAAAAGGTGTTTACCAAACAACCCAAAAGAACGGGACAATTTCTTATCGTACTTCAATTACTTATAAGAATAAACATATTAGTCTAGGCAGTTTTGACTCTGAAATTCTTGCTCATCAAGCTTATCTGGATGCTTATGCTATTCTATTTAAACAAGCCTATGTATATGACAACTTTATTCCAAGCACAGCTCTTTCATTCGAAAAATGGATCGTTTTACACAATTTCAGAGACAATGGCTACTATTTCAAGAACCCCATTTATTTACATAAATATTTCTTCTCATACTATTTAAGCAAGACTTTTGAACTTGAATTTGATGTTGATGATCTGTTTTATTATTCAAAACATAAAATATTCAAACGAAATGGTTACCTTTTTGTCAATGATTATGGGTTTCAAACCAATATTTTATCCCGTTATGGCGTTAAAAACTTTGCCGTTGAAGGTCGAGATTTTTATTTCAAAGACGGTAACAATCATAATATGCGCTACCATAATATAGGCATCATCAATAAGTATTATGGGGTTGAAAAAATACAAACCGACTCTGTTGATCTTTATGTTGCTCGAATTCATCTAAAAGGGAACTATGTGCTCGGTCGTTTTACAACCGAGGAAAAGGCAGCTGTTGCCTATAATAAAACAGCAGATTATCTTAAAGAACACGGGCTATGTAATAAGGTTTTCCCTAGAAATTACATCGAAGATGAAATACTATATGCTGAACTGTATACAAAGATTAAGATTCCTGCAAAAATCCGTCACATGAAGGAAATTCAAGCATAAAAAGTCAAAAAAAATGACCCAGCATCTACTCGATCTGGGTCATTTCTTAATGTTTATTTAGTTAGCTGGATTAGGTGCTTCAACCTTCATAAAATTAACAAGGGTATATCTACCTTCTCTTTCTTCTACAACAGCTTCAAAGTGCTCTGCACCAGCCACCGATGAGGCATATGAAATCTTATAAGTAAAATCAGATAACTTTAAAACTTGACTGATGACTGGCACTGGTTTTAAATCGTCATCTCGAGCAGGCATTAAATAGTAGCCATCTTCATAAGCAATCTGTGAATCCAATGGGTATCTGTGATAAATAAAGTTATAATCAAAAAATCTATTAATGACTTCTGTCACATTATCTTTTGGTATGTAAAGAACAAATTGATCTGCATCAAACCTAAGATCTGTATACTCATATTGATAAATAAATGAAATAGCAAAAAGTTGCATATCCATTTCAGAAATTTTACCCGATTCACTTTTAGGTGCAAACAAGAAACTATAATAAAATTTTTCTATAAAGCTTTGAAATTCTGTAAGCAACCCTTGATCTGTTACAGGTGTTCCTTGGGCATCTTGATAATCCACTTCAGAATCTAACTCAGTTGATTTACCCTCTGAATAAACGTCTCCGGTCACAGTTTCTTTGGAATCCTCGGGTAAAGACTCACTGCTGGTTGTTTCACCGACAACCTCATTCGTTGTGACATCTATTGGTTCTTCTTTGTCTTTTTTACAACCTGAAATGCTTAATACACTGAAACATAAAAGCAAAGTCAGGATCATGGCAAACTTTTTCATGTCATTTCCTCCTAAAAATTTCTTTATATGGTTATCACACATCTAGGTTGTCCATTCAGAAAACACTCAATATTGCGATATACCTCATCAACCATCCTATTTCGAGATTCTACACTTGCCCAAGCGACATGGGGGGTCATAAATAATTTTTTATTTTCACTGAGTCGCCTATAAGGGCTCGTGGCCAACATAGGTTCCACTTCTAAAACATCTATTCCGGCTCCTGCAATTAAGTTCTCCTCAATTGCTCTTACCAAGTCTTCTTCCTTAATAATCTTCCCCCTGCCTACGTTGATCAAATAAGCAGTTCTTTTCATCTTTGAAAGCTCTTGATAGCCAATTAAATGCTCTGTTTTCTCATTTAAGGGGGCATGAATGGATACAATGTCAGAAGTTTCTAATAGCGTAGCTAAATCAACTCTTTTATATAGCTGTGTATTGTTTAGACCTGAGGTCGAATAATACTGAATGTTACACCCAAAAGCTTGGGCGATTTGAGCCACTCTAGAGCCGATATTGCCTAACCCAATAATTCCCCAAGTTTTACCTGAAAGCTCCCTATAGTTTTGCTCAAAGTGTCCATAGTTTTGATCTTCTACATATCCCCCCGAGGAGACATAATGGTCATAATAAGCGAGCTGCTCTAATAAATAAAAAACCAGAGCAAAGGTATGCTGAGCAACACTTTCGGTTGAGTAATTAACGACGTTACTGACAGTAATACCCCGGGCATTTGTATAGTGTTTGTCCACATGATTGGTACCAGTCCCTGTGATACAAATCAACTTCACTTTCATAGCCCCAGATAGATTGTGTTCACCTAAAGAGACTTTATTGGTGATGATGACATCCGCATCCGCAATGCGAGCTGATACCTCTTCTATTTGAGTAAATCCATAAATATCAAGTTCCCCAAAGGCCTTAAATACCGACAAATCCAGCATACCACCAAGGGAATTCGCATCTAAAATGACAAGTTTCATCAGAAATCACCTCATTTATTTAATCCCATCCAAATTTTTACATTCATTGCAATGCCCGTATATTTCAAACTTGTGTCCAGTTACATCAAAGTTGATTTTATTTTTCAGTTTCTTCTCGAACTCAGAAAATGGGCATTCGTCAATAACAATAATTTTATGACAAGCAACACAAACCACATGATGCTTATGCTCCATGTTATTCAGTTCAAAACGGGCTTTCCCATCGGATACACTATTAGACTTAAGGACCAACCCTTTGTCATCAAACATTTCTATTGTACGATACACCGTAGATAAGCAAGTCGTTCCGCCGTCACTTTTGAGCATTAGAAAAATCTCTTCTGCCGTCAAGGGCTTGTCTGATTTTTCTAGAATTTCCAGAATGGCTTCTCTGTGCTTTGTATTTTTCACAGCCTTATTTATTAATATTGCCTTATAAGGGTTATCATTCATCATTGTCCCTCTTTTCCTAAAATAATGGATGGGTTGCTTAATTGCTCATTGAAGCAATATGCATGGCTCTTCTTAAAAAGAATTTGCGCAAGGTGCTTTTGTACACCAACACGCATAACAGCAGTGCAACGCCTACAAGCACAATGGTTCCTCCAGGTTTTAACCCTGCATAATATGAGATGTATAACCCAATAACCATACAGGTCACAGCAATTAAAATCGAGTAAATAAGGGTTTGTTTGTAACTTTTTGAAAGCTGCATAGCCGTTGCTACAGGTAAAACCATAAGCGATGATATCACCAAGGCTCCAACGGTCCTCGCGGATATAGAAATCGTAATGGCCGTTAATAAGGTAAAAATAAAATCAATGACTTTCACAGGAATGCCTGATAATCGAGCAGATTCTTCATCAAATGTCATGTAAAAGAGTTCTTTATAAAGTAATATGACAGCTACCATGACAATGCAACTCAAAATAATGACAATATAAAGTTCAAAATCTGTAATGGCTACTATACTACCGAATAGAAAACTATTAAAACTGGCACTGTTTTTAACAAATCCTGAGAGTATCCCGGCTAGCCCAATACCCACTGACATAATGACAGAAATGGATATTTCTGAATATTGTGGAAATGCCTTTCTAATGCGTTCTATAGCAAATGAAGAGGTAATCGCAAAAATGACTGCACCAAGAATGGGGTTAAATCCTAAAACCAGTCCAGCTGCCACCCCTGCAAGGGAGTTATGAGATAGGGCATCGCCAATCATAGACAGTCTTTTCAAGACTACGATCATACCAATACAAGGGGTTATGATGGCTATCAACAGTCCTACTAAAAAGGCTTTTTGCATAAATGTATATTGAAAAATCTCTAGCATTCTTCCACCTCTTTTCTGGTACATCTATCACAATCATGGGTATGTAAATTGACATGGTACCCATAAAATTCAGAGACAAATTCCTTTGTCATCCCTTCATCTGGATTGTGTTCAATAAAGCCATCTTCACCTAGACAAATCAATCGATTAGCATGAATGGTAATTGCACCAATATCGTGGGTGACCATGACGACGGTTAATCCCAGCTCTTTATTAATTCTAGCCAATAGGCAATACAGGGCTTCTTCAGATTGCAAATCAATGCCCACAGTAGGCTCATCTAAGAGTAAGATTTCTGGTTCGCCTACTAAAACCCGAGCAAGAAACACCTTCTGTTGCTGCCCTCCGGATAAATTACCGATCAAACTCTTTCCGTAATCCTGCATCCCAACTTTTTCTAAAGCTTTGTAGACCTTTTCTTTGTGCTTCTTTTGGGGCAATTTAAAGGGTCCAATCTGGGAATACAAATTAGCTTGAACCACTTCTTCCACTGTAGCCGGGAAATTTCCATTAAAAGAATTCACTTTTTGTGAAATATACCCTACCTTATCCCAACGTTTTAAGGTGTTGATATTTTCACCAAAGATTTTTATGTCACCACTTTGAGGTGTTAGTATTTTAACCATCATTTTAATCAGAGTACTTTTTCCAGATCCATTGGCTCCAATGATGCCTAGAAAGTCCCCCTTGTACACAGAAAAATTAATATTTTTCAAAATCAGTTTTTCTTTATACCCAAAATTCAGATTTTTTATTTCAATTAATGGCGTCATTCGCATATTTCCTTTTCTTTTCCGATAGCTCTATTTGCTACTCATTCGCATTTGCATTGTACTACAAATTCTAAATAGGTGCAAGGATTTTCTTGTCGAAACCCAAACAAAAAAGTGGCACCTATTGGATGCCACTAGTGCCACCAATCGGATGCCACTAGTGCCACCAATCAGATGCCACTTGCACAGATAAAAACTATATTTTAGAAACAATAATGCCGCCAATTACAAGAGCCATACCGATTGCTTTTTTAAAATCAAAGGAGACCGTTTCTGTGCCAAACAACCCAAAGAGTTCAATAACATAAGCGGTAATCAGCTGGGCACTTAAAAAGGTCATAACAGCCACAGATGGTCCGAGGGCTGCCATGCTCTTAATGACCGAAAATACAATGATGGCACCTAAAACGCCTCCAAGCAAATACCATCTATTACTGGCCAAGAGCAAAGGTTTTAGGGATTGTTTTCCCGTAAAGAGCCACAATGCAATGCATACAATAAGCCCAGTCAGATGTACCCAGGAATTTGATACCCATAAACTGCTGGACTGGGCTAACCTGGTATTAAATACCCCTTGTATCGCCATAAAAGATCCGGCAATAATAGCAAAAATAAAACCGATCATGATGAATCTCCTTAATGCGTTAGCTTTTTATATTAGGCTAACCCAATTGGAGGATTTCTATGCTTGACCTTTAATTTTCTCATCAATGGCTTTTGCTGCTTTTTTACCTGCACCCATGGCTAAAATAACTGTAGCCGCCCCAGTTACAGCGTCGCCTCCAGCATAGACATTTTCTAAAGTGGTTTCCATGGTTTCTTCGTTAACAACAATGCCACCCCATTTTGTCACTTCAAGGGCTTTGGTGGTGTCCTTAATCAGAGGATTTGGCGTTTGACCGATGGCAATAATGATGGTATCAAGTGGCAGAGTAAACTGACTGTCCGGTCTTTCGATGGGTCTTCTTCTGCCAGATCGATCGGGCTCACCTAAATCCATTCTAACACAAGCCATACCTGTGACTTTCCCTTCGTTTCCAAATATTTCAACTGGGTTGGTCAAGAGTTCGAATATGATGCCTTCTTCCTTAGCATGATGCACTTCTTCAAGTCTGGCTGGAATTTCTTCTTCTCCTCTGCGATAAACAATATAAACCTCTTTAGCACCTAATCGCTTAGCTGTTCTGGCGGAGTCCATGGCTACATTTCCCGCCCCGACTACTGCAACCCGCTCACCTACTACGATAGGTGTTGGGTATTTAGGATACATATAAGCTTTCATCAAATTGACACGGGTTAGAAATTCATTTGAAGAATAGACGCCATTTAAATTCTCCCCAGGAATATTCATAAAATTAGGTAATCCAGCACCACTGCCTACAAATACGGCCTGATAGCCATCTTCTATTAATTCTTCAATGGTAATGGATTTGCCAACGATCACATTTTTTTCCACATGAACACCAAGGGCTAAAACCTTATCGATTTCATCCTTTACCAATTGTTTTGGTAATCGAAATTCTGGAATGCCATAAACAAGAACCCCACCTAACTCATGGAGCGCTTCAAAAATAGTCACCTGATACCCCTTGTCTGCCAAATCCGAAGCACAGGACATACTGGCTGGACCGCTACCAACAACGGCTATTTTTATACCATTAGAAGTTCGTTCCAAGACGTCTTCCTTAACATGTTCCATATGATAGTCTGCCACGAAGCGTTCTAATCGGCCAACACCAACTGGCTCACCCTTAATCCCTCTAACACATTTTGACTCACATTGCTTTTCCTGTGGACATACGCGTCCACAGATTGCTGGCAATCTATTTTCTGAAACAATGATTTGATAGGCTTTCTCGAAATCCTCCTCAATCACTGCCTGAATGAATTCTGGAATAGGTACGTTAACAGGACACCCTTCCACACAGGGTCTATGCTTACAATTAAGACATCTAGTTGCTTCTTCAATTGCATTTTCTTTTGTATACCCGGTAGCTACTTCACTAAAATTAAGGATACGCTCCTGGGGATTTTGTTCCGGCATAGGAACTTTTTGATTGCTCATGTTTGCCACGTTAATTCCTCCTTTATGTAGATTTATTGGCCATCCATTCGGCATAAATGTTTTTCTTCTTTGATATAATACTGTTGCCTTCTTAATACTTCTTCAAAGTCCACTTTAAAACCGTCGAAATCAGGACCATCTACACAGGCAAATTTCGTTTCTCCACCAATGGTTACACGGCAACCACCGCACATACCCGTTCCATCAATCATAATTGGATTTAGAGAAACGGCTGTTGGGATATTCATGGGCCTAGTCACATCTACCACTGCCTTCATCATGACGAGAGGTCCGATAGCAATGACTTCCTCATAGACATTTCCAGCCTCAATAAGCTCTTTTAGTACGTCTGTTACAAAACCCTGTCGACCTTTGGAGCCATCATTTGTGGCAAAATATACATTGTCGCAAATTGCTTTGAACTCTTCTTCAAGAATAACAAATTCCTCACTTCTACCACCGATAATAACATCCACTTTGACTCCCATTTCAACAAGCTTTTTAATCTGAGGATAAATTGGAGCAGCGCCAACACCACCTGCAATGCCTAATACCCGTTTATGACCTTTAAGTTCTGTTGCCTTTCCCAGTGGTCCCACAAAATCAAGGACCTCGTCGCCAATATTTTTTTCACTTAAAGCGATCGTTGACTTACCAACTACTTGGTAAATGATGGTAACCGTTTGCTCAACACGATCATAATCTGCAATGGTGAGCGGTACCCGTTCTCCCATTTCATCTACTCGTATGATGATAAACTGACCCGGCTCACATTTCCTTGCTACAAAAGGAGCTTTAATGACCATAAGTTCTACAGTTTGATTCAGTTTCCTTTTATCTACTATTTTATACATATTATTTACCACCTTATTCTGTAATCTTCTCTATGAGATCCATGTGTTCCTGTGAACCAATGACTGATAATGGCTGTCTTTGGTCTTCAGTTTTCATTAAACCTAGCGTTATTTTTAATTGAAGTATGCGCTCCACAGACGCATCAATTCTTTCTTCTGTTAAAATGCCTTCTGAAATCGCCTGTAGTACGCCATTATAACCTAAAATAAAATCTTCAGGCATGAGTAGAATATCCACTCCTGCTTGTAAAGCTTTGACACATGCTTCATCCGACGTATAGTTCTCTGAGATTGCACCCATATTTAAAGCATCCGTTATAATAAGTCCGCCGTACTGCATGTCTTCCCGCAGTATTTCAGTCAATATTTTGTAAGATAAAGAGGCTGGCTCTTCATTTCCAGTGACTTGAGGTAGTGCGATATGTGCTACCATAATGCCCGTAATATCGTTTTCAATAGCTTTTTTAAATGGAACCAACTCTATTTCATTCAATCTTTGACGGTCATGCTCAACAAAAACAGCACCCGTATGGGTATCTGTAGAGGTATCCCCATGTCCTGGAAAATGTTTTGCAACTGCAGCAACGCCATTTTCCTTAAGTCCCTTGGCCAATTGAACCACCATATCTCCCACTATTTCAGGATTGGAGGAAAATGCGCGATCACCAATAATCGGATTATTCGGATTGGTGTTCACATCCGCTACGGGAGCAAAATTCATATTAAATCCTAATGCATTGAGTTCTCTACCTAATATGTAACCGACGCTATAGGCATTCTCGTGATTCCCCGTGTTACCTATTACCGAAGCTAATGGTGTTTTTGTCATACCCATTTCTATATTATTCTGAAGGCGACTGACTAGACCCCCTTCTTCATCAATGGAAATGAACATAGGTAAATAGCTCTTTTGTTGAAGCTCATTGATGAGTCCCGTTACCTGGTCCCTATCAACAATATTCTTTCCAAAAAAAATAACGCCACCTACAGGATAAGCTTCCAGCCTTACATTAAGGTCTGTGGACCACTCAGTTAATTCTGGATCTTTTGTATAACTATAAAAATCAACAATAAATAATTGAGCAACTTTTTCTTCTAAAGTCATTTTTTCCATTAAGCTTTCTACATTAAGTCCTTCTAAATTAGGTTGCGTTTCTTCCACCTCTTGAACAACATCTTCATCTTCTTGTTGCTCTGTATGTACTTGATCTTGTGATAAAACATCAAGAGCTTCCATCTTATCCTTTAAGCTTATTTGAGCGTTACAACCCGTAACAAATAATATAATCAAGAGCAGCAGACCAATTTTTTTCATGTTTTTCCTCGTTTTCGATTTTTCCCTCATCGATGTAACGATTACAGTGTCAAAAGCAAGTTGTTCTAATTTTGATACAACATATTGTAGATGACTAAAGATTCATCATACAATATGTTGTATCAAAAAGAACAACTATATGCTTTTG
>CAZJIO010000081.1:0-18389 GCA_964546035.1 uncultured Eubacteriales bacterium
GTATAACAATAATACCCAGTGGCTTATTTTTAGGTTGTCAACGACTAAGCAGCGTACAAGTTCCAGATTCAGTAACGATCATAGAAACCAATGCTTTTTCTTCTTGCCCAGCATTGACAGCTGTGACTATTTCGAAAAATATGACGCGAATCGAAGATGAAGCATTTTCGTATTTGCCCGCACTAACTCAATTTAATGTTGCTTCTGATAATCCAAAGTATGAAGCTAAAGAGGGCGTTCTCTTTACGAAGGGTCTAGAAACCCTCATCCAATATCCGACGGGAAAGGTAGGCGGAACTTATACTGTGCCCAATGAGACCCGGTACATCGCCCCTTCAGCTTTTGCAGGTATCCATCAGTTGGTTAAAGTGACGCTTCCCGCAGGCTTGATAGCCATGGGGAGAAGTGCTTTTTGGGACTGCGGCGCACTAGAAGACATCAATCTTCCTGATTCAATCAGGAAGATTGAAGAAACAACCTTCGGAGCCTGCTATGGTTTAAAAACAGTTTCTATTCCAAACTCTGTGACCGAGATTCATGACAGTGCCTTCAACGGAGAAACGCCTTTAATTTATGGGATTACCGGGTCAGAGGCTGAACGTTTTGCCCAGTCACACCAACTGACCTTTGTACCTATGAAAATCATTGCAAAACCCTCTGCGTCCACTCTATATATCAATGGCAAGAGGGTGAAAAGTGAAGTTTATACCATTCAAGGCAATAATTACTTCAAACTAAGAGATGTGGCGAAGTTATTAAATCGCACGGGAGCTCAATTTGATGTTTTCTGGGACAGTAAGGATCAATCCATAAATATTTCCTCAAATACCCCATACATTTCAGTCGGAGGTGAGTTAGTCGTTCCGAAGGTGATGCAAAGCAAATCAGCAGTACCTACAAATGCTGAAATTTATATGGATGGCGCACTGAAGGACTTTACGATATACAGCATTGGGGATAACAACTATTTCAAGCTCCGTGATTTGGCAAAGATTATTAATTTTGATGTTCAGTGGGATAATGTTAAGAAAGTCATTACAATAAATACCAAAGCAGGCTACACAGAAGAGTAAAAATAAAACACATAATCCGGCAGCAAATTAAAGTATTTGTCGTATTATGTGTTTTATTTCATTTTTTGTATTTATAGCACATATTTAATTGCGAAATTGAAGAAAGTATAGTAATATACAACAAAAAACAACGAATATGTTTGTTACTTATACCAAATTGAAAACGTTCCCAGAAAATGGTATAGTTAAAATAACAATCAACGGTATTATAACAGGATAAGAAAACATACATAAATACAAATACGAAATTTTTTTATCTACGTTTTGGGAACGTTCCCAGTGCCTGCGCGATTGAATGCATATTGATTAGGGAGGAAATTATGAAGAGAAGGTTGTTAGTTTTACTCATTACACTTAGTTTTATCATTTCAAACTTTAGTGGCAGCTTCGTTGTTTTAGCAGTGGATCATTCAGGCATAGTCCTATCCCAAAGTTTCGAAGATGGTAACGTCGGAGGTTGGGCTAAATTATCTTGGGCAGGTGATGGTACAACAGAAGTATCAGCTGATGTTGTCTCGGATGGAACTAGATCATTAAAATTTACACGTGCAGCCATAAATAGCAGCCCAAGTTTAAACATAACAAGCTTAATGCAACCCGGAAATACATATGATATTTCACTAAAAGTCAGAATCGCCACAGATACAGATACCCTTCATCTTTCAGGCAAGGTGGCAGCAACATCACTAACAAATCAATATCCATGGTTAGTAGGCAACAAGACAGTAAATGCAACGAATTGGACACTGTATGAGCTTAAAAACTATGTAGTACCAATGGATACAACAGAATTCTTGATCTGGTTAGAAGCAGCCGATGGAGCAACAAATACATCTGCCATCTACATCGATGAAGTACTGATTAAAGATGTAACCCCTGTAGTAGAGCCAGTTGAAGTATTTACCCTTTCTCAAAGTTTCGAAGATGGAAACATTGGAGGCTGGGCTAAATTGTCTTGGGGTGGAGATGGGACAACAGAAGTATCAGCGGATGTTGCTTCCCAAGGTACTAAATCATTGAAATTCAATCGAGCAGCCATAAATAGCAGCCCAAGTTTAAACATAACAAGCTTAATGCAACCCGGAAATACATATGATATTTCACTAAAAGTCAGAATCGCCACAGATACAGATACCCTTCATCTTTCAGGCAAGGTGGCAGCAACATCACTAACAAATCAATATCCATGGTTAGTAGGCAACAAGACAGTAAATGCAACGAATTGGACACTGTATGAGCTTAAAAACTATGTAGTACCAATGGATACAACAGAATTCTTGATCTGGTTAGAAGCAGCCGATGGAGCAACAAATACATCTGCCATCTACATCGATGAAGTACTGATTAAAGATGTAACCCCTATTACAACCCCCGTTGATGATGGTCGACCAGATGCATTAGCATTTACAACAATTACCTTTGAAGATCAAACGGCAAATGGATTCGTAGGACGAGAAGGTATAGAAACATTGACGGTTACTAACGATGTTAACCACACGATTGACGGTTCCTATGCTTTGAAAGTAGAAGGTCGTGAAAAAACATGGAATGGACCAACATTACGTGTAGAACAGTATATCGAAAAAGGTCAAGAGTATAAAATAACAGCATGGGTTAAATTACTATCCCCTGATAGCTCTCAACTTCAGTTATCAACCCAAGTTGGTAACAGTGATGGTGCAAGTTATAATAATCTTCAAGGAAAAACAATTACTGCAGCAGACGGATGGGTTCAATATGAAGGTACCTATCGTTACAGTAGTGTTGGAGATGAATATGTAACAATTTATGTGGAAAGTTCTACCAATGCGACGGCATCTTTCTATATTGATGATATTCGCTTTGAGTCTACTGGGTCAGGAACTGTTGAAATTCAAAAAGATCTTACACCGATTAAGGATGTGTACAAAAATGACTTCTTAATAGGGAACATCGTTTCTGCAAGAGATTTCGAAGGTAATAGATTAGAACTTCTTAAGATGCATCATGATGTTGTCACAGCAGAAAATGCAATGAAACCTGGCTATGCTTATAGCACCTACCCTGAATTTGATTTATCGGCAGAAGATGCATTAGTTGCTCAAGCAGCAGCTGCAGGTCTTGATATGCATGCACATGTATTGGTTTGGCATCAGCAGTCAGAGGAGTTACTTCATACAGACAGTGCTGGAAATCCACTATCTAAAGAGGTTGCCCTTGCAAACCTTAGAACTCACATTTCAACAATAGTAACCCATTTTGGCGATAGAGTCATTTCGTGGGACGTAGTGAATGAAGCGATGAATGATAATCCTACGAATCCATCTGATTGGAGAAACGCACTGCGTACATCTGGTTGGAAAAGTGCGATTGGAACAGATTATGTAAAGGAAGCTTTCTTAGCAGCAAAATTAGCATTAAACGGAAAAAATGTTAAGCTTTATTACAACGATTACAATGATGACAATCAAAGCAAAGCTGAAGCCATCTATCAAATGGTAAAAGAAATTAATGAAGAATATGGACTAACCCACGATGGGGATCGTTTAATCGACGGTATTGGCATGCAAGCCCATTATAACTTGAATACCAATCCAGAAAATGTAGAAAAATCTCTTAAAAAGTTTATTTCTGTAACTGACGAAGTAAGCATAACTGAGCTGGATATTACAGCCGGTAGCAACAATACAATCACTGAAAAACAAGCCAATCAACAAGCTTATCTATACGCACGGTTGTTTAAACTCTACAAAGAAAATGCGGATGATATTGCCCGTGTTACTTTCTGGGGCTTAGATGATGCGACCAGTTGGAGAGCTGAACAAAGCCCATTGTTATTTGATGCAGACCTACAAGCAAAACCAGCCTATTACGCAGTCATTGATCCGGATAAATTTATTTCAGAGTATTCACCAGAGGTGAAACAAGCTAAAGAATCTACAGTAGCATTTGGTACACCAGTTGTAGATGGTATAGTGGATGCGATCTGGAATACTGCACCCGAAATGCAAGTGAATACCTATCAAATGGCTTGGCAAGGAGCGAAAGGTGTTGCGAAAGTGCTTTGGGATGCGCAATACTTATATGCTTTGATCCAAATTAGTGACGCCCAACTTGATAAAGGCAGCGCCAATCCATGGGAAGAAGATTCAGTTGAAATCTTTTTTGATCAAAACAATGGGAAAACCGTATCTTATGAAAATGATGATGGTCAATACAGAGTTAACTTTGATAACGAGGCTTCCTTCAGCTCAGCAGAAATTTCTAATGGTTTTGCATCGGCAACGAAGATTTCAGGGACCAATTACATCGTAGAAGTAAAAATTCCATTTACGAATGTAACGCCTGTGGCGGACATGAAAATTGGTTTTGATGTACAGATCAATGATGGAAAAGACGGCTCCCGTCAAAGTGTTGCTGCATGGAATGATACAACGGGAACAGGTTATATGGATACATCCGTTTACGGTGTTCTCACACTTTTGAAAAATGGTAATACGGGCAGTACCGGTAACACAACCCCTACGATTATAGACAATACCCCTTCGAGTACTCCGGAGGTGGGACCAGTTGAAGAATTAGAGGAAGTTATAACTGATGAAATAGACGAAATCAAAGATGATGAAATCGATGAAGTCATTGACGAATCTGTTCCATTAGGTAACGGAGTAGAGGCACTTCCAAAGACAGGTGGTGTTCCAACAGTCGTATATTATGCTTTTGGATCAGGACTTGCAGGACTTGGTTTTCTGCTTAGGAGAAGAAAAAGCTAATATAGGTTAGCAAAGCGATAACATAAATGAGCATCCCGCACTACTAAAGTAGTGTGGGATGCTTTTTATGGTTTACTCGTGTAGTATACTTGACATATAAAATACAGATACCTATAATTAACTAAAAGAGGTTAAAAACCTCAAACAACAGGGAGTAAATAATATGAAATCAAATGAGGTAGTTGTTGATTTAAACGATCTGAAAATGAGTTTTGATACCAACCAGGTATTAAAAGGTGTTAATCTTACGGTACATAAAGGCGAAATTATCGGATATATCGGCCCTAACGGTGCTGGAAAAAGTACGACCATTAAAATTATATTAGGATTACTGCAAGGCTACACTGGCCAGGTTAAAATATTTGGTCAAGACATCGCCATTGACCCGATTGAATACAAGAGAAGAATCGGATATGTACCCGAGCTTGCTGACATATATGAAAATCTAACAGCAAGAGAGTACTTAGAATTTATTGGTGAGCTATATGGTTTAGAATTGAAGGACATCACCCATAAAGCTCTAAATCTCATGAGACTCTTTGGCATTGAAGAGGTCTATGACAGCCGGATTTCCTCCTATTCAAAGGGCATGAAACAAAAGGTGCTCATCATTTCCTCCTTATTACATAATCCAGACATTATTTTTTGGGATGAACCCTTGAGTGGTTTAGATGCCAATAGTGTAAGCATTGTTAAAGAAGTGCTAGCTCAGTTAGCAAGTCAGGGAAAGACCATTTTCTATTCCTCTCACATCATGGATGTTGTTGAGAAAATCAGCAATAGAATTGTACTCATTAATAGTGGAGAAATCCTTGCCGATGGCAGTTTTGACGAACTCAAAGGCAAACGCACAGAGGGTTCATTAGAAGAAATTTTCAATCAACTTACAGGCTTTAATGGACATATTGACATTGCAAGAGAATTTGTTTCGATTGTAGAGGGCACAGATCATGAAAACCTTTAAAGTGCTGAAGTTTTTGGATCTTTTTAGAGGGCTCTTCGAAAAAATTGGCGTAGATTATGTGGTTATGAGAAAGATTCTGCAGATTAAGTTAATCATGGATGGCAGACGGGTCCCTACGCTTATGAGCAACAACAGAAAGAAAGCAACGGATGAAGATTCTAATAATTTCATGAAATCCTTATTTCTTTACGGTTTAATGGGTATCTTTTTAGTGCCCTTAGTCGTTATGGGGAAAAACTTTGTGTTTCAGATGAGTCTTGTAAATGGGATAGTACTTTTTATGATTATGAGTTCTTTAATCTCAGATTTTTCCGCAGTGTTGTTGGATATACGAGACAAGAATATTTTATTCACAAAACCAATCAACACCATAACCATTAATATGGCTAAATCCCTTCATATTTTTATCTATATGTTTTCGATAACCATAGCCATGACGGGTTTGGCCCTGATTGCTGGGCTAGTACGCCACGGTATACTCTTTTTCTTGGTTTTTGCCTTTGAAATCCTTTTGATTAACCTATTTGTTGTGGTTATTTCAGCCCTTTTGTATTTATTGGTATTGAAATTCTTTGATGGGGAAAAGCTTAAAGATGTCATTAATTATTTTCAAATTGCCTTATCCATCACCTTAGCAGTCGGCTATCAATTAATTGGCAGATTGTTTAACTTAGTGGATATGCAAATGGTCTTTCAGGTGAAATGGTGGCAGTATTTTATTATACCTATGTGGTTCAGTGGACCCTTCGAAGTCCTAATGAATGGCGATTATTCCTTTCATTTTATCTTGTTTAGTTTACTTGCGCTATTTGTGCCGATTCTTTCCATTGTCGTTTACATTCAGTTGATTCCGACCTTTGAAGCTAATTTGCAAAAGTTGAACAACAATAGCTCTAGTGGCAAAGTGAAACAACATCCCTTTGGGGATGGACTGGCGAATTTTCTTTGTTCTGATCCCGTGGAAAGAACCTTTTATCGATTTGCCACTAAGATGATTACTAAGGAAAGAGAATTTAAACTGAAAGTATACCCTTCCATTGGATTAGCCCTTGTACTTCCATTTCTTTTTATATTCAGTCAAATAAGTGACCAGTCTCTTGCGGAAATAGGTTCTGGAAAAATGTATTTTAATATCTACCTATGTGCTTTGCTGTTGCCGACAATACTGATGATGATGAAGTACTCCGGTGCCTACAAAGGTGCTTGGATTTATCAAGTCATGCCGATCAAAAATATTGCACCTGTTTATAAAGGCACAATAAAAGCCATGGTGGTAAAATTGATGCTGCCTATATTACTCCTTCAAAGTGGTATCTTTATGTTAATCTTCGGCACGCGTATAGCCCTGGATTTGGTGATTGTATTTTTGAATATATCCTTATTTATGATTATGTCCTTTAAAATGATAAAAAAGGGATTACCCTTTTCTGAGCCTTTTGCCATAGCTAATCAAAGTGAAGGGATGATCCTTCTGCCTTTAATGTTGATGCTATCTGTTTTCGCAGGTATACATTTTGCGTGTAGCTTTTCATTGGTGACGAGACTGATGCTGAGCTTGGTTTTAATTGCACTAAATATTCTCCTATGGAAAATTGTATTTGCAAAAATAGAAACAAACAGGAGAACCCAGTAATTAGAAAACTATTGACGTGTTTACGATATACAGGTATAATTAGACTACTAGCACTCTGTTTAAAAGAGTGCTAGTAGTTTGCTTGCATCTTATTTTTCGCTATTTATGTTAACGCATAACTTATCTTAAGTACCTTATCTGATTGTCACTTCAAATATAAACCTCCATGTAAATTGACGAAGGATTAATATGAAGTTGTTATTTCAAACCAAACGCTGCCGTGTCGAATCGGTAACGTCTAATAGATAATGTCTAATAAATTACGAAAGGGTGATACTAATTGAAACAAATGAAGACATATGGAAATATTGCTTTTTTAAGCGTTAACCCATCAAGTGAATGTGGCATTGCTACATTTACCAACGACCTCGTGACTACCATCGATCATAGTGACGTCATCAGTACTCAAATCATTGCTATAAGCAATACAGAGAATGCTTCATGTAACGAAAAAGTTACAGCGGAAATTAGAAAAAATGAGCGTAAAGATTATGTGGAAACGGCAAAAAAACTAAATGCCTCTGACATAGAATTACTTGTCATAGAACACGATTATGATGTTTTTGGCGGTGAGGAAGGCGAATATGTACTGGATTTAGTGAATATACTCGAAATTCCAGTGGTTACAACCTTTCATACCGTGTTGTCTGAGCCTAACTCAAAACAAAGGTTCATTATTAATGAACTGGGTAAGAAGAGTGATAAGATCATCACTATGGCCCTCAATACCCAACTCATGCTCCAATCAATTTATGGTATTGAAGCCGAAAAGATGGAAGTCATTCATCATGGCGTACCGAAGAAACCTCTTCAAGCAAGGGATGCCTTGAAAAAGAAATTAGGCTTTGAAGGCAGACAGATCATCAGTACCTTTGGCTTTATTGGACCTGAAAAGGGCATAGAATGTGGCATTGAAGCTATTTCTAAAGTCATTGATGGGGATAAGTCGGCGGATTTAAAACCAAGAGATAACAGTGATGTGTTATACCTGATTTTGGGACAAACCCAACCAACGCTCATCGAAGAAGGCGAAGCCTATCGTGACAATTTAGAAGAATTAGTAGATAACCTTGCCATGCGTAAAAATATTCGATTTGTTAATAAATATCTCACTAATGAGGAAATCATTCAATATTTACAAGTGTCAGATATTTATATGACCCCATTTCTAGAAAAAGAACAAGCAGTAAGTGGCACCCTCGCTTATGCAGTGGGATATGGCAAAGCAATCGTTTCGACACCTTATCTCTATGCTCAGGAAATGTTAGCGGATGGTACAGGATTATTTGCTGACTTTAATGACTCGGATGCATTAGCCAATTGTCTCAAACAAATCTTACAGGATCCTTTTAAGAAATCTAAGATGGAAAGAGATACAGCGAAAATCGGCAGGAAAATGTACTGGGACAAAATCGCAATTCAGTATACAAAAGTTTTCTTGAATATTTTAGCACCCGTTATAGTTGAAGAAGTGGAATAAAAACCTTTCATAATCAGCATACTAATTCTATGATGATGACAAAAGGATGTATATAAAACCATGGATAATAATAAAAATAGAATCAAAGATCGAGAGAAAAGCAATGCTGACTTACGGAAAATGAAGCCAAAAGAGAATGAAGATGTCGGCATAATTAACGGTGAAAAATTAGGTATACATGAAAGTAAGCACGAAAAATAGTTCAGTGGGTACGATTAAGGATATAGAAACTTCATTAATGAAAGTTTCTATATCCTTTGTTGTTGTAAATATTTGAATTCCTGAAGTAAGAGTGGTAAACTAAATAAGCACAAAATAAAATCAGTTATTGAAAGGAAGTTTCAAATGGAACGTTTGAAAGATTTTGCATTAATCAACCTAGGTTTATTTATGGTGGCACTGGGGATTCACTTTTTTAAAGTACCGAATCATTATGCCATTGGCGGCGTCAGCGGTATTGCGATTGTCGTTACGAATTATCTACCGAACTTATCAGTAGGACCACTTCTTTATATCATTAATGGTTTATTGCTTCTATTTGGCTTTATTTTTCTGGGTTTCAAATTCACCTCTAAAACCGTCTATTCAAGTGTGGTACTCTCTACAATGGTCTTTCTACTTGAAAAATTTATGCCTATTTCGGCTTCCTTAACATCTGATGCCATGTTGGACTTGATCTTTGCAGTATTTCTACCAGGTATTGGTTCTGCTATCGTTTTTAGCAAAGGAACCTCAACAGGAGGAACCGATATTTTGGCAAAAATTCTAAATAAATATATGCATATGAACATTGGCAAAACCCTATTGCTTTCTGACCTAACAGTTACAATCGTAGCGGGAATGACTTTTGGTGTAAGAATTGGTCTCTATTCTATACTGGGACTTTTTATTAAAGGCTTTTTAATAGATTTAGTTATTGAAAGCATCAATTTAAATAAACAGGTTGTTATTGTGAGCGATAAAATTGACGAAATTAAAGAATATATCATTGCCAATATGAATAGGGGGGCAACCATCCACAAGGCGATTGGCGCTTATTCGGGTGATCAAAAGGAGGTTATTACCACCTTGGTATCCAGAAAACAAGCAGCCCTCTTACGTAATTTTGTAAGATCTGTTGATCCAAAAGCCTTTTTATCGATTATGAATACGAGTGAAATTGTAGGCGGAGGCTTTAGAAACGTAGATCTATAATTCAGGTGTCAAAAGTATTGAATTTGGACAGCTGCTGTAATATAATGATAGGAGTGAGACTTATTACACCTAGTGCATAGGTGATGAATTGTACCATAAAAGAATATCGGATGAAGAATACGGGAGAGACTGCAAAAAAAAGTGCAGCGCCGAAGGTGAAGACGCAACAAACTCTCAGGCAAAAGGACCATATTCGGACGAAACTCTGGAAAGCCAAATGGCACCGAAGAAGCAATCTCAAAAATGAGAGAATCTTTCAGGTTAATAGACAGAGGCGTAGGGTAGTTTATCTACAATACGTCTCTGTTTTTTTATGCCTTTTGGAGAGACTAAGCCCAAGGGCATTGATCTTAGAAATTTAAGGAGGAATAAAATGGAGTTAAAAACACCTTTGTACGATTGTCATGTGGCAGGAGGCGGAAAGATTGTTCCTTTTGCTGGATATTTACTTCCCGTTCAATATGAAGAGGGTATTATCACTGAACATCTGGCAGTTCGTACCAAAGCAGGGTTATTTGATGTTTCTCACATGGGTGAGGTTTTATTATCTGGACCAGATGCGCTGAAAAATATACAAAGACTACTAACCAATGATTGCAGTCAAATGGTGGACGGTCAGATCAAATACAGCCCTATGTGCTATGAATCTGGTGGGGTAGTGGATGACTTAATGGTCTACAGATTGGAAGCAGAAAGGTATATGTTAGTCATTAATGCAGCTAACAGGCACAAGGATGTGGCGTGGATAGTGGAACAGCTCCAAGGCGATGTACAATTTGAAGATGTTTCCGACCTCACAGCCCAAATTGCTCTTCAAGGACCCGCAGCTCTTGAAATACTGAAAAGAGTGACAAAGGAGCGTTACATACCACTCAAATATTATACCTTTATTGAAAAGGGTGTGGTAGCGGATATAGAATGCATTATTTCTAGAACCGGTTATACAGGAGAAGATGGTTTTGAGTTATATATGAGACCAGAAAATGCCCCTCTTTTATGGGAAACTTTGTTAGAAGAAGGGCGTGACTTAGGACTAATCCCTTGTGGATTAGGTGCAAGAGATACCCTACGCTTTGAAGCCTCAATGCCCTTATATGGTCACGAAATGAACGAAGAAATAACGCCAATTGAAGCTGGATTATCGAGCTATGTTAAAATGAATAAAGTAGATTTTATTGGAAAGACTGCTCTTGAAAATAAGGGCCAACCCCTCAATAAACGTGTGGGCTTGAAAATGGTCGGTAGAGGAATTGCTAGAGAACATTTTGCGGTTTTTTCTGGTGATGAAGAAATTGGTCATACCAGCTCTGGCACCCATTGTCCCTATTTAGGTTATGCCGCGGCTATGGCTTTCATTAAGACAGAACATTCTGTCATTGGTACAGAGGTTGAAGTGGATATCCGTGGCAGAAAAATTGCAGCAGTCGTTACAGCTCTTCCATTTTATAAAAGAACAAAAAATTAATCATTGGAGGTAATAGAAATGAATATTCCTAAAGATCTCATGTACACAAAATCCCACGAGTGGGTAAAATTTAGTAGTGAAACTGTAGCCCAAGTAGGTTTAACTGATTTTGCACAAAAAGCCCTCGGTGATATTGTTTTTGTCAATCTGCCTCAAGTAGGCGATGATTTGTCCATAGGCGATTCCTTTTCAGATGTTGAATCCGTTAAGGCGGTATCAGACGTATATAGCCCACTAGCGGGAACCGTCGTTGCTGTGAACACAGAATTAATGGATGCACCTGAGCTGATCAATGAAGCACCCTACGAAACTTGGTTAATTAAGTTAAGTAACATCACAGATCAAGACGACTTATTGACAGCAGATGCTTATGAACAACTGCTCCTTGAGGAGGCGTAATATGGGTTCTTATGTACCTTCTACTCAAAAAGAAAGAGCAATCATGCTAGAAGCTATTGGGTGTTCTAGCATGGAAGATCTTTTCTCACAGATACCCGATCAAGTAAAGTTAAAGGAAACCCTCAATATCCCAGAAGGACTTTCTGAGCTTGAAGTCAGGAAAAAAATGGAAGAGATTGCTCAGAAGAATCTGGTTTTCAAAACAATCTATAGAGGGGCTGGTGCCTACAATCATTACATACCTTCTGTTGTAAAACACATTACCTCAAAAGAAGAATTTGTCACAGCCTACACCCCTTATCAAGCTGAAATGAGTCAAGGTCTCTTGCAAGCCATATTTGAGTATCAGACCATGATTTGTGAGTTGACGGGCCTGGCGACGTCGAATGCTTCTGTTTATGACGGCGCTACTGCAGCTGCTGAAGCGGTCATGATGTGCAAAGACCGGGGAAAGAATAAGGCTTTGATTTCAGGTAGTGTTCATCCCCAAACCCTACAAGTGATACAGACTTACTGTAAGGCTGTAGGTATTGAAGTCGAGATCATCCCTGTGAAGGAAGGTTTAACAGACCTAGAGGCCTTAAACCAATTAATGGATAAAAATACAGCTTGTGTTTATCTTCAGCAACCCAATTATTTTGGCTTAATTGAAGAAGCAACCCAGGTAGGGGAAGTGGCACATCAAGGGGGGAGCAAGTTCATTATGAACTGTAACCCTATTTCCTTAGCCCTTTTAAAAACCCCGGCTGAGTGTGGTGCTGACATTGCTGTTGGAGAAGGTCAGCCTTTAGGACTACCCTTATCCTTTGGAGGTCCTTACCTTGGATTTATGGCTTGCACAGCTCAAATGACTAGAAAATTACCCGGTAGAATAGTGGGTGAGACCACTGAACTAGAAGGCAAAAGGGCTTATGTGCTCACGCTACAAGCAAGAGAACAGCACATCAGACGTGAAAAAGCATCTAGTAATATTTGTTCTAACCAAGCCCTATGTGCGTTAACGGCTTCAGTTTATATGAGTGCTATGGGGCCAATGGGCTTAAAGGAAGTGGCTACACAATGTATGTCAAAAGCCCAATATGCTGCGGACAAAATAACAGCCATTGATGGTTTCCAATTAAAATTTGGAGGGAACTTCTTTCATGAGTTCGTTCTTGAGTGTAAAATACCTCCGACTGAGCTGCTGACAGAACTAGAGAAAAAAGGTATTCTTGGCGGATATCCACTCGCAGGTTCATTAGAGGGATGTGTGTTATGGTGTGTGACAGAAGTCAACACAAAAAGGGAAATCGATGAACTGGTACAACTGCTTGAGGAGGTGACGGCAAGATGAAGCTAATATTTGAACAAAGTCAAGAAGGAAGAGGCGGCTTTATTTTACCGGAATGTGATGTGCCTTTGAGGGTCTTGCCAGAAGCTATGACAAGAGAAATACCCTTAAGATTACCACAAATTGCTGAGACGGATTTGATTAGACATTACACTGGACTGGCTAAGAAGGTCTATGGTGTTAACAATGGCTTCTATCCTTTAGGGTCGTGTACCATGAAATACAATCCTAGAATCAATGAAGAAATAGCAGCTTTACCAGGGTTTGCAAAGATTCATCCCCTTCAACCTGAGCACACTGTTCAAGGTTGTTTGGAAGTGTTTAGCCTAGCAGAGCAGTATTTGTGTGAGATAACAGGTATGGATCAAATGAGCTTTCAGCCTGCAGCAGGCGCCCATGGGGAATTTGCAGGGCTGCTTTTGATCAAGGCCTATCATGAAGCTAGAAAGGACAATAAGCGAACTAAAATTATTGTGCCCGATTCCGCCCATGGCACAAACCCAGCAAGTGCAACCATGGCAGGTTACACCGTAATCAGTGTTCCTTCTACAGAGGATGGCCATGTGGATCTTGAAAAACTGGAAGCGGTGATCGGTGAAGATACAGCAGGGTTAATGCTTACAAATCCCAATACGGGCGGCTTATTTGAAAAACACATTCTTGAAATAACTGAGAAAATTCATCGAGTAGGTGGGCTTGTTTATTATGATGGGGCCAACCTCAATGCGATTATGGGTATTGTGAGACCCGGTGATATGGGCTTTGATGTGATGCATCTCAATTTGCATAAAACTTTTTCAACACCACATGGTGGTGGCGGACCAGGAAGTGGTCCTGTAGGTTGTAAAAATCATCTAGCGCCATATTTGCCATTGCCAAAGATAAAAAAGGGCGAATCATATCGTTTTGATGAAACAGACACGGAGAGTATTGGCCGTGTAAAAGCCTTTTATGGTCATTTTCTCGTTGTGGTTAGAGCGCTGACCTATACCTTAACGCTCGGTAGAGGCGGTATCAGAGAGGTGGCTGAAAATGCAGTCCTGAATGCCAACTATATGATGAGCCAATTATCAGATATTTTTGAAATGGCTTATGATGAGCGCTGTATGCATGAGTTTGTTATTTCGCTGGAGAAATTAAAAAAAGAGTCAGGCGTTTCTGCGCTGGATTTTGCTAAAGCGATTATTGACGATGGAATGCATCCACCAACCATGTATTTTCCAATGATCGTCCATGAAGCTTTGATGGTGGAGCCCACGGAAACGGAGAGTGTGGACACTTTAAATGAGGCGGTTGCAGTCTATAGAAAAATTTATGAAAGAGCACTTAAGGATTCTGATGCCCTCCACCAAGCACCGGTGACAACACCCGTGAGACGTTTAGATGAAGTCGGAGCTGCTCGAAATCCAAAATTGGCATATGATTTTGGAACAGGAGGTTTGAAATGATCCAACGTGTACAAACGATTTTAAGTAAGGGCTTTAATCCCTATGAAAATATTGCGCTAGAGGCATATTTGCTTCAGAGCGTTGAACCGGGCACTTGTATCCTCTATTTATGGCAAAACCAAAATACAGTCGTCATTGGGAAAAATCAAAATGCTTGGAAAGAATGTAAAATCCTTGATCTGGAAAAGGATGGCGGCCACCTGGCAAGAAGATTGTCGGGTGGTGGTGCAGTTTTTCATGACATGGGCAATTTGAATTTTACTTTTATTGTGAATCAGAAGGATTATGATGTAGACAGGCAACTGCAGGTCATTTTAAAAGCCCTCGAAAGTCTCGGGATTCAAGGCGAAAAATCAGGTAGAAATGACATCACCGTGGATGGTAAAAAGTTTTCAGGAAATGCCTTTTATAAGAGCGGAGACAATGCTTATCACCATGGGACTTTGTTGGTCGATGTGGATATGGGGAAAATGTCGAAGTATTTAAATGTTTCGGTGGATAAGTTGTCCTCAAAAGGTGTGGATTCAGTAAAGGCGAGGGTAACCAATCTGAAAGCGTATTGTGAAAGCCTTACCATTGACATGATGAAAGAGCGCTTGATCGTTGCCATGGGTGACGTATACGGTTGTGAGCCAGAAAGAATTGAAGAAGAAGCAATCGACAAGGGACGTGTGGTTCAATTACAGGAACAGTTTGCTTCCTGGGATTTCAAATATGGTAAGAAAATCCCCTTCGAATATGAACTGAGCCATCGATTCACTTGGGGAGATATCGACCTTCAATTTCATATGGATGGGGGAAAGGTGGTTGAAGTAGCTGCCTATTCCGATGCCTTGGAGAGTGAATGGATTGCGCAACTACCAAAGTGCTTTGTTGGGTGTTCTTTTTCTTCAGAGGATTTAGCGCATGCTTTAGGACAACATGAATTCGATGAGTTGGTCACTATCATGGTAAGTGATTTGCAGAAACTGATTAGAGATCAGAATTTTTAAACCAGTAGGACAAGGGAGGGTGAAAAATGCAAGAGCGTTATGGGTTAGTGGTCCTCGGAGCGGGACCAGGTGGGTATATGGCAGCCCTTAAAGCCGCAAAATTAGGGGTAAAAGTGGCTGTTGTTGAAAACCGTGAGCTAGGTGGGACTTGTCTGAATAGGGGATGTATTCCTACAAAAACATTACTCCACGCGGGAAGTTTCTTGTTGGAAGCGAGGCATTTTGAAGCCATCGGTCTTCAGGGTGAAGGTTTAGATTTCGACATTGGTAAAATTCACGAGAGAAAAAATGAAGTGGTTCAAAAGTTAAGAGGCGGTATTGAACAACTTTTTAAAGCCAATAAAATAGATTTGTTCCAGGGAACAGGGACCTTGTGCTCAGCTGAAACAGTTCAAATTAAATCGACGGATGGCATCCTTAAAATCAAAGGAGACAAAATCCTAATTGCTACAGGCGCTCAACCCATTCGGCCAGTCTTTGAGGGCAGTGATTTACCCAACGTAGTAACCAGCGATGAACTGCTTCAAGTGGAAGATCATGTGTATAACAGTTTGGTCATTATAGGAGGTGGCGTCATCGGAGTGGAATTTGCGACCCTTTATAATGCTTTGGGCTGCGAGGTGACAATTATTGAGGCCATGGATCGTCTATTGCCATCTATGGACCGAGAAATTTCCCAAAACCTATCGATGATTTTAAAAAAGAGAGGCATCAAGATACATACCTCTTCCAGATTAGAAAAAATTGAACAAAGTGAGGGTTTGCTCTGTACTTATACAGAGAAGGAGCAGCTTCAAACACTACCAACAGAGGCGGTTCTAATAGCCGTTGGAAGAATGCCCAATACCCAGCACCTCTTTTCGGAAGAATTTACTCTGGAAATGTCCAATAACCGCATCGTCGTAGACGAGCAGTTTAGAACCAGTGTCCCAGCAATTTATGCTATTGGAGATGTCATATCAACCTTGCAACTCGCCCATTTGGCAACAGCTCAAGGGATAACAGCAGTGGAACATATGTTAAGTCTTAAGCCTACCATTGACTTAAATACTGTACCCGGATGCGTGTATATACAACCGGAAATTGCCACAGTAGGATTGACTGCAGATGAAGCAAAAGCCAAAGGTATAGAAGTTCATATCGGTAAAATGCCTTTATCGTCAAATGCACGAACCCTCATAGAAATGCAAGACAGAAGCTTTATCAAAGTAATAGCCGATGCCAACACCCATGTGGTCCTAGGGGCTCAACTCATGTGTGCGCGAGCGACTGACTTGGTCAGCGAATTTTCGGCGGCAATATCTGCTCAACTCACCATAGAGCAATTAGCAGCTGTCATTAGACCTCACCCCACTTTTTCAGAGGCGATTACAGAAGCGGTCGATCAGATTTAAAAGGAAAAACCATCCAAGCGGAATCGCTTTGGATGGTTTTCTTTTTAGGCTTGTGCCCTTTTTTCTTCAACTTTTATTTGAATGGCAGCATAGTGGGTGATTTTATAATCAATTTTACTTAAATTCATCTTTAATTCATCCATCTCTTTTAAAACCTTCTCACGGTGAGCGATCAACAGTTGCTTTCGTGCTTCTAAAGTATGATCGCCTTCAAAACAGGCTTGAATATATTCTTTAATCTGTTTGATAGGCATTCCTGTATTTTTCAAGCAACAAATCAGAGAAAGCCACTCGATATCATTATCGGTAAAAAAACGATTCCCCGAAGCATCTCTCTCCAAAAAAGGTAAAAGTTCTTCTTTATCATAATATCGGATAGCATGAACGGTCAAATGAACCTTTTCAGCCGCTTGTTTAATGGTATAAATCATGGTTAATTACTCCTTTAAATATCGTGATTAGTATCCGCTTTTTTTGAGTTCTGAGACGATCTCAACATATTTTTCTCTTACATCAAACCCTTTATAGTCATCCTTTCTTAAATCAATCATGTCACCATGGGATATGCCTCTACTATGCGGATTCTTTAAGACCCCTTTAAAGGCACCCCATTTGGCAGAATCAACAGTAACCAGCCCATCATTATGACCGGCAGTCCATTTCATAATTAAGTAGGGAATCGTTAATATATAATCGCTAAAGGCGTGGTTCATAATAGAGGCATAGCTTTGATAATAGACCAGATCATGATTGGGTACGGTTTCGTTGAAGGTTTCTGAGTAGTCCGTAGAGAGCTGCCAACTGGCGTTGAAAAAGTCAGGGTTCTTATCACCCAGTAGTCTAAAATAACGATCAATAAAACCACCAACGATTTTGAAGAGTTTTTTTGGCATTTTATAAACAAGATCAATGATTTTAGAGCCTTGATTAGGCGTTGAAATCAGAGTAAGAGAAGCAACATAGTCACCCATATTGAGAGCACTTACCATGTAGCGTGCATCTAACCCACCCTTTGAATGCCCAATGACGTTGACTTTTTCGCATCCGGTTTGTCCAATGATGTCTAAGATTTTATTCTTAATATCGAGGGCATTGTATTCAACGGTACCCCAAGCTTCTTGGTTCCCATAATAAACGGTAGCACCATTTCTCATAAGCTCTTTAGGGATGCGGCCCCAATAATTAATGTATTTAAAATCTCTAAAGCCCACACCATGGATGAGTACCAGGGGATATTTGGTGTTGCATAGATCACTATCAATTCG
>CAZJIO010000081.1:18472-18706 GCA_964546035.1 uncultured Eubacteriales bacterium
CACGAAGATGTTGATAATTGGGACAAACATCAACCAATAAATGAACCCTTTCTTTATGATGTTGATGCGTTTTGACGCAAATAAAATACGAAGCATGCCATTTAAATGCAAGGTAATCATCGTTAGCGAGAGGGCAACGAAATCTATAACCCATATAAATGTAGGTATTTCAATAGACTGCAAAGGTGTCCATATGGAGATGTAAAGAATCATATGAACAATGCTGGTATAGAG
>CAZJIO010000081.1:18762-19103 GCA_964546035.1 uncultured Eubacteriales bacterium
GTTCTTTCTCGAAGTATGGGGCGATATTAACTTTTAACCAGAGATAGAAACAAAATAGGATCACTTCCACAAGTAATAGGATCTGACCCATATGAATCTTTTTTGAAGACACCAATAAATATACCAAAAGGGTTAAGTGGGGAACTATTAATAAAAAAAGTAACATGACCCCTTTACTTGTTAAATGAATCTTGCTGGAAATATCTAATAAGATAGCTCCAAGAAGGAGTATAGCTACCATCATATCAATCCAATAGATCACCCTCAGTCACCTCATTTGCTTCTAGTTGTAAAAAGATTTTAGAAACTGATCTATTTCAGTTGTTGAAGAATTATTATTG
>CAZJIO010000082.1:0-8906 GCA_964546035.1 uncultured Eubacteriales bacterium
AGGGCTCCTATACGAATTATCTTTTTGTTTTTTTTTTTGATAAAATTCTTAAAAAAGTAGGCGAAGAAACCACAGAGGTCATTATTGGTGCGAAAAATCCAGGAAAAGAGGAAATGGTTTATGAAATTTCCGATTTGATGTACCATTTGTCTGTTTTAATGGCCGAAAAAGAAGCTACTTGGGAAGATGTCTATAAAGAACTTGAAGGTAGAAGATAGTACAATTATAAGGGAGCTTACAACATGTCACAATTACCTAATTGCCCAAAATGCAATTCACAATACACCTATGAAGATGGTCCTTTACTCATTTGTCCTGAATGTGCTCATGAATGGTCATTAACGAGTGAAACTGTGGTTGGAACCGATGAATTGATCGTTAAGGATTCCAATAATAATGTCTTAAAGGATGGCGATTCAGTGGTTATTATTAAAGATTTAAAAGTAAAAGGGAGTACTTCGGACCTGAAAATGGGAACAAAAGTAAAAGGTATTCGCTTAGTAGAAGGCGATCATAATATAGATTGCAAAATTGATGGTTTTGGTGCAATGCAATTAAAATCTGAATTTGTTAAGAAATTGAGTTAGTCATTTTTAAGGCATTTAACTCTTTAGATGGCAATATTTTCTTGCTGTCGTTTTTTATTGAAAAAGAAAGCTTTTTATGGTAAAATTAGTACAATTAAGTTATGAAATTTGAAACTGAAGGAGCCTTTCAATGAAAAAAACGAGCTCTAAAATTCTAGTCTTTATTGTTTTTGTTGTTTTAGTCCTATCCATTTTGCTTCAAGGTACTTTTTTTATCATTCAAACCCAATTTAAAAAGTCGGTTTCAGAGCAGAATAGGCAAATTCTTCAAGATTCTTTTGATCGACTCGTTCAGTCTGAAGTTCAAACGATTGTGAGTGGCGTTAAAAGTATGCATGAAAATGGGCTAGCCAGAAACTTATCTGAGGCGCAAATTAAGAAGAGATTGTTGAATACCTAAGAAATGTAGGGTACGGAGAATCTGGTTATTTTTGGATTGATGACACAAAAGGAAACAACATACTGCTTCCTACCAAACCTGAAACCGAAGGAACAAATCGGTTAGAAGCTCAAGACAAGCAAGGTAATTTTTATATGAAAGGCATTATAGGGGCAGGACAAAGCGGTGGTGGCTTTACGAATTACTATTTTCCTAAACCTAACGAAGATCAAGCTTTACAAAAGAGAGCGTATTCCCTCGAGTATGGTCCTTTTCAATGGGTGATTGGAACGGGTAATTATGTAGACGATATAGATGCCCTCGTTCTAAACGAAGAAAAAAGAATCACCAGTGATATTAATCAATCTCTACTCGTGACGACTGGGATATCCATCCTTTTAATCCTTATTTTCTCTTTATTAGGTGGCATCAGTATGAAGAAGCTTTTCAAGCCTATTCAGAGATTAAATGATATGCTTAAAAGAGCAGCTCAGGGTGATTTGACGGTTCAATTGGATATTCATACTAAGGATGAGATTGGCGAACTTTCAGAATCTTTTAATATCATGATCAACAGTTTACAAACCATAACAAAGGATATCTCTGAGTTAAGCAACAAACTATCCCATAGTTTTGTAGAAATTGAGAGTATCGCAGAAGATGTTGCAAAAGGTTCAGAAGATACAGCACATACAGTCTCAGACCTGGCTTCGGGTGTCTCTAATCAAGCACTTGCAACAGATATGGCAAATCTTAATATCATCAATATTGTTGAGAATTTAAAGGTAATGACCATCAGCATGGATGAGGCACAGCTTCAAGCCAATAATTCCATCATCTCCATCAATAAAGGGAAAGATACCATTGAAATTCAGAAGCTGAAAATGCAAATCAATAAAACAGCAAGTGATAAAGTTTCAGATGCCATAGAAAAATTAGCTCAGGTTTCAAATGAAATTGTAAGTGTTGTAGATGCTATTAATTCTATTTCAAGGCAAACAAATCTTTTGGCACTCAACGCAGCGATTGAAGCTGCTCGTGCTGGGGAATCTGGTAAAGGTTTTGCAGTGGTAGCAGATGAAATCAGAAAGCTTGCTGAACAAACCATGTTATCTACAAAAAAAATCAGTGCTATTATTGATGAGGTTAAACAGTCTGTTCATGTCGCCGTAATTGAAATAGACTCTGTAACTAAGTCAGTTACTGACCAAGAAATTGCCTTGAAAGAAAGTGTCATCAGCTTTGAAGAAATATCGGATGCTGTAAAAGTCATCCTGGAAAAAGTGGATATTTCAGCTGAAAAATCCATGAGTATCAATAAGGATATTAACAATACCTCCATTGAAATGAATCATATTGCTGAAATAGCTGAAGCATCGGCAGCAAGTACACAAGAGGTCTCAGCGACTACCCAGGAGCAAACCGCTCAAATTGGCCAAGTTAATCAATACATAAAAGATATATCAGATTTAATAGACAGTTTAAAAGAGAGCGTTAAAAGATTTACGACTTAAAAGTAATGGATAAAGGTCAGAGCACATTTGCTTTGGCCTTTTATTTTTTTGAAAATCTGGAACCTAATAGGGAAGACTTACGTCAAAGGGAATAGAAAGTAATATCAAATAAATTAAATTTGGAAGGGGTAATGATCATGAAGAAAAAGATCGTGAGCGTTGTATTAATGGTTGCACTGATTCTCACATTTGTAGCAGTAAGGCCGTTAGTCATGAAAGATAATACTGTACGAGCTGAGGCCTATCGAAATGGCTATCTTCTTTCACCACAAAAATTCGACTCAACTGGCATAGATATCAAAACGACCTTTATTTTTAAGGTTAAGGACAATCAAGAGGTATTAACTCCTGAAATGCTCTTAGAGGGTCTTAGCATAACGCCACAGGTTGAGCTGAATATTGAAAAGCAAGGAGACGGGTTTCTCATAACACCCGTTAAAGCGTTAGAAAAAAATAAGCTCTATTCCTTTTCTTATAAGGATGCCACCTGGACTTATCAAACAATGGCTAGCTTTAAACTACTAGGGACACTCCCAGCTAACGAAACATCAAATGTGCCTTCTAATACAGGGATTGAAATGTACTTTAGCCATATAGGTGCGGATGTTAAAGATTATTTTAACATTGAACCAAGTGCTAAAGGCTCTTTTGAAATTCATGGTAACACCGTTGTTTTTGTTCCAAAAAAACTAGAAGAAAAAACAATTTACACCATAACTTTAAAAGCAGGTTTATCTTTGAGTGGTTCAGAACAAAAACTTGAAAAAGACTATATATTCTCCTTTGAGACAGGAGCAGAAGACACATCTGCCTATGAAGATTCGAAGGGTTACTTTAATTTTAACAACACCATGAATGAATTTAGTAAAAGTGAAACACCAAAAATCCCAATGAATTCATATATTAATGACCCTACAATAGATGAATCTATTAAGACAACAGTGTACGCTTATGAGGGTCCACAAGAATTTATGAGTGCCCTTAAACTTTATGTTCAAGCACCTGTTTGGTCAAATTTCGGGATGCTAAATAATGCTGTATCAACGGAGGGTTTAAGCAAAGCACTTACTTTTGATCAAGGCGTAGAAAAAGAACAAAATTACCAACAATTCTTAAATCTACCCCAAGCATTACCTGCTGGATTCTATCTTGTTGATAGCACCTGGAATGACGTACGCTTTCAAACCTTTATACAAGTGACAGATATCAGTTTTTATACCATGAATGCTGCCAATAAAAGCCTTTTATGGTTGAATGACCTATCCACAGGAAAGGCGATTTCTGGGGCGACAGTTACCGATTCGATCACTAAGAAAACTGTAACAACGGACCAAAAGGGTATCGCTGAATTAGGAAAGATAGAAGACTCTGATGAACTGAACATGTTCCTGATTCAAGCAGGGGATCAATTCGCTGTAGCAATCAATTTTAATTACAGCAATTTCTATGAAAATGCCCAGGTTATGTATTGGAGATATTTACAAACAGACCGTAATTTATACAAACCAGATGATACAATCTCTTTATGGGGGTTTGTAAGAAATCGATATGAGAACGAAAAGATAGAACAGGTAACGATCGAAATTGCAAGCGGTCAGATGCATTATTACGACTTTAGAATGATGCCAAATTTTGGCGAAGGTACAGCCTATGAATCTAAGAAAGTTCAAGTAGTGAACGGTTTCTATGAAGCCACATTGGATATTCCTAACCTAGAACCTGGTAGTTATCAGGTCAATGTTAAGCACGGTGATCAAACGATTTCAAGTTCCTACATTCAAGTGGATCAATATACAAAGCCTGAATATAAAATCGACGTGACGGGTAATAAAAAGGCTATTTTTGTGGGAGAACCCATAGATTTTTCTGTAAAAACACAGTTTTTTGAAGGAACACCTGTGGCTAAGCTGGATGTAAATTATACGTTTTCTGGTTTAGAATACAAAGAAGGTAAGACCACAACGAACTTAAAAGGGGAAAGCCTTATTTCTTATACACCACAATACAATGCACAATATCAGGGCATGACCTATATGAATTTCAATGCTTATGCAACACTTCCTGAATCAGGGCAAATTTATGGCATTAAGGATTTCTTAGTGTTTATGAATGATCTTAATGTGAATTTCACAGCAACCATTGAAGGTGAAAAAGGTACACTTACAGCCCAAGTCAATCAGATTGTATTAGATAAGCTCAACGATGCAGACTTAGAAAATGATGAGGATTATCTAGGTGCTCCACGTCCTGGACATACCATTCAAGGAACGATTTACCGCAATGAATGGAAGAAAAGAGAAGTAGGTGAGTATTATGATTTCATCAATAAAGTCGTGGTGCCACAATACGATTATTATACAGATAAAACAGTTCACCAAACAATCAGTTTAACATCAGATGCAGCGGGTAAAGCATCTATAGATGTGACATTACCAGATTTAAAAAACAGCTATTATACAGTTGAATTGTCTACACAAGATTCATCAGGAAAAGGAATGAAATTTGAACAATACTTCGGCGAAATGTGGCAATTTAGCCCATATAATAGTACGCGATATTTCTTGAAATCAGAGAAAGAGACCTTCAACCTAGACGAACAGATTCAAGTTAATTTCATGGAAAATGACACGAAAATCACAGAAGGCAATTTCCTTTATGTAACCGCTCAAAATGGTATTAGCAGCTATGAAGTATCCACTTCTTCTGAATATAAAACCACCTTTGATGCTAAATATGTCCCTAATGCTGAAATATCTGGTGTTTACTTTAATGGAAAAACCTATATTCAAGCTGAGAGTTTTACACCAAGATTAGACATAGAGAACAATAGAATTGTATTTACAGTTGAGACAGATCAAAAGACCTATAAACCGGGTGAGGTTGTGACTGCAAAACTTAAAGCAACTATTTTCTCAAAAGAAAAAAATGCCTTTGTTGGGGCTCAAGGCGTTGTCGTAAATATCAGTATTGTTGATGAAGCCCTCTTTCAATTAAGTGATCAAACCAGTGATACCTTAGAAGCTTTATATGAATGGGTTCCAAACGGTATTAATAGCACTTACACCTCCCACAGAAATGATGGCTCTAATAGGAGTATACCTATGCTTTATGGTAGAGGTGGAATGGACATCTCCTTTTCAGAATCCGCCCAAGAAGATCAGTCATCATCGAGGGATATGGACAAAGGTGATGCAATGACCGCCGCAGATTCAGGTTCAACAGCACCCATACGATCTGAATTTAAAGATACAGCTTACTTTGCCACATTGAAATTAGATGAGAATGGTTCTGGCACCTTCTCTTATAAATTACCAGATAATGTTACTGCGTGGAGAATGACTTTTGCAGGTATTTCAGAGGAACTCATGGCAGGGACAGACTTAGTTGAAGTGAAAGTGACGTTACCTTATTTTATTAATACTTCCTTAAATACAACTTATTTAGTAGGAGATCAACCCTATGTAGGCGTGACTGCATATGGTACAGAGTTAAAAGAAGGCGAAAAGGTTACTTACGTAGTCACTTCAAAGGGTAATGGCTATACTTCAACCCTAGAAGGAAAAGCCTTTGAACGTGTGAATATCCCTCTTTTCAAAATGACAGAAGGCACACATCAACTGGTTATTACTGCAACATCAGCCTCAGGCTTAAAAGACGCCATTGAAAAAGAGATAAAGGTCGTTAAGACCTATCATCAAGCCGAAGTTGCCAAATACTATGACTTAACCAAAGGCTTCAAATTAACAACAAATGAAGAAGGCATGACTAAAATTACTTTTGTTGACAAGGGAAAAGGTCAGTTTATGCCAACCCTATATGCACTATCTTATAGTGGCGGCAAACGGATTGATCAAAAATACATTGGCTTATTATCACGTGAGTATTTAAATACGCATTTCGGCGTTATGGTTGATAATACGGATGAGGTTAATTTATCCGATTATCAGGTTGAAGATGGCGGGTTTGGTATATTGCCTTATGCACCTATTGATCTTGAATTAACAGTTAAACTGTTACCACTGATCAAAGATAAAATGAACACAGATAGAGTAAAGCAGTATTTGTACACTGCCCTCGCAAATGAAGAAAATCATCAAAAAGCATTAGTACTTTATGGCTTAGCACTATTAGGAGAACCCGTTCTTCTAAATTTAGAAAGTGCCGAGAAAATAACCAATCTTTCTTTAAAAGATCATATTTATTTAGCCCTTGCTTATGCGCAGATGGGAGATCTCTATAGCGCTACGCACATCTATGAAAATGAAATTGCTTCTTTTGTAAAGGCTTTTGATGCTATTGCAAGAGTTGAATATGGTAGTAACCAAGACAGTTATTTAGAATACTCTGCATTAGTGATGTTACTAGCTTCAGAACTGAACCTAGATATTAAAGAGCAATTGTTCGCTTATGTCAGTAACCAATATAGCAAAGAACTACTTGTAGACATTGAAAAGCTTATCTATATGACCCATGAAATAACACAGTTAGCCCCTCAAGAGCTGTCCATCACCTATGCATATAATGGTGAATCCTTTACTCAAGAGGTCGTTGAAGGTTGGCCAGTTACCATCACGCTACCTTCAAGTAAACTCAGTACTTTTGAAATCACTGGCGTAAATGGAGATGCTTCGTTAGTAGCAGTTTATCAAGATGAATCTTTTAAAACAGTTCAAAATGATCAGGATTTAAGTGCTACGAGGACCTTCTATAATTATTATTCAAAGGAACAAACCAATAGCTTCGAGCAATCGGATATTGTCAAAGTGCAAATTAACTGGAACGTATCTAAAGCTGCCGTAGATCAGACCTATATTCTTACAGATTATGTACCTTCAGGATTAAAACCAATTGATAACATTTGGGAGGTTGGTCTCGATACTAAGGGCATGTATTCCTGGTTTAGAGACATCGATGGACAAAAAGTATCGTTCTATATTAGTAATTATGACATATCAAAACCTTTGTTCTACTACGCAAGAGTCATTACCCCAGGTACTTATGGTGCGGAAGGCATCATTGTTCAAGGTGCTAATGTGAAAGATAGTATGTTCATAGGTGAAGGGGCTCAAATAACAATCAAATAATGTCGTGATCAAAGATCCTGGTTGTTGCAATTGTTTGCAAGAACCAGGATTTTTCTGCGTCGAATGTTCGGGGTTTATGGTATAATGAAGTATATTAACAGTAAGTAGGTGATTGAATGAATACGGATAAAAGACTTACACAGGCTTATGAGAGCGCACAGCATATAGAGTTTGACGAATCTTCTAAGTTTATTATTTTCGGTGATGTGCATCGGGGTGATAACAGTATGTCTGATGAGTTTGCTCACAATCAGAATATTTATTATTTTGCTCTTAAGCAATATCTGGATGCAGAATATACCTATATTGAGGTGGGTGACGGAGATGAATTATGGGAGCATTCTAATTTTTCTCATATAAGGAGTGCTCACAGCGATGTGTTTTGCATTCTGAGAGATTTTTATCGGCAAAAAAGATTGGTTATGCTTTATGGTAATCACAATATGATTCTCAAAAAACCTCATTTTGTGGAACGCTTCTTATTTCAATTTGACGATGAATATTTTAACGAAGAGGGACTGCTCTTTCCAGAAATGGAAGTCTATGAAAGTGTTGTGCTCAAATACATAAAAACTGGACAGGAATTTCTAGCGGTTCATGGACACCAAGGGGATTTAATGAATGATCAATTATGGCGCATATCTATGTTTAGCCTCAGATATTTTTGGAGGTTTATGCACATCATTGGGTTTCAAAATCCATCAAGTCCAGCAAAAAATCGAATCAAACGGCATAAGATTGAGGTCAATTTTACAAAGTGGATTCAGCGAGAAAATAAAAGCATTATTTGCGGACATACCCACCGACCTAAATTTCCAAATACAGGTGCACCGGGGTATTTCAATACGGGATGTTGTGTACATCCTAGAGGTATAACGGGTATTGAAATAATCGGAGGAGAAATTATGCTTGTAGATTGGCGCATTCGTCCCAATGATCAAGGTGAACTGCGCATCAGCAAGAAAATCATCCGTGGACCTGAGAAGATTGAGCAATATCTATAAATCATCTCTCAATAAATGGGATAATTCCTTTTGTTTTGTAAATAATAGGTGTATTAAAATGAAAGGAATGATGAGATGAACAAATCAAAAAACAAAAACACACCCAATCCAACAAATGGAGCTGGGGAAGTTTCTAACAACAGTGCTACACAAAACTATCAATCAAAAGATCGAGAGAATTCAATAGAAAATATTAAAACCACCCATCCAACAAAGAAATAAATTTTAAGTAAAAGAGGAAAGCCAATCCCCAGGTTATGACTTTCCTCTTTGATTTTGAAATGACTAGAAGAAGGAAGAGACGAATGACAGATGACAACTTGACTTTTCAAGAAGCC
>CAZJIO010000082.1:8944-10117 GCA_964546035.1 uncultured Eubacteriales bacterium
GTATACGGCGCATCACAGAAAATTACCTTGGCGGGAAACTAAGGACCCTTATGCTATTTGGATCTCAGAGGTGATGCTGCAACAAACTCAGGTCGATACCGTGATCAATTACTATAATCGATTTTTACATATGTTTCCAAATGTTTATCAATTGGCCGAAGCAGAAGAAAATCAAGTGTTAAAAGTATGGGAAGGGCTTGGTTATTATTCTAGGGCAAAAAAAATGATGGCTTGTGCAAAAGTGCTGGTGGACCAATATGACGGTGTTTTTCCTCAAGATTATGAAAGGATGCTTAAGTTACCAGGCATTGGTCCTTATACAGCGGGTGCCGTATTAAGTATTGCCTTTAACCTACCTTATCCAGCGGTGGATGGTAACGTCATGCGGGTATTTTCTAGATATTTTAATATGAGTGATGATATCAGCAATCCAAAATCACGAAAAGTTTTCGAAGAAAAAGTTGCAAACTTATTACCTGCCAATAGAAGCTTTTTTAATCAAGCAATAATGGAATTAGGTGCCACCTTATGTTCGCCTAAGAAAACCGCCTGCGTCAGTTGTCCCATTGCACAGGGGTGTGAGGCTCTAAAACTCGATAAAGTAGATGTGTTACCTATTAAAACAAAGAAAATCAACAAGAGAACAAAACAAGTTGCCATAGCGTATATCCAATGTGAAAATAAAATTTTTATTACAAAGAGATCAGAAGAGGGACTACTGGGTGGAGGGCTATGGGGCTTTCCACTGTTAGAAGGGGAGGAAATGCCATCTGCCGAAGAGCTCACCTGGGAGCTTGAAAACCATTGGGGTTTGCAAGTAGTTCTAGTCCGTAAAGGTATTGTTGCTCAACATGTTTTCACTCATATACTATGGAAAATTCAAGTTTATGAATTTATCGTACTTGAACAGATTCTGATAGATTATCCACAAGTTTTGTGGGTTGAAGAAGATCAACTAGAAGGTTATCCGTTTCCAACAGCTTTTAAAAAATTATTCCTTTCATCCAATAATGAATCATTGAAGTAAGGACTAGAATCCTATATAATCAAAAGGAATAAGAAGAGATTGGAGCAGCTCCTATGGAAAATAATTCTTTATTTAAAGCATTGATCAGCACCCTTAAGAATAATTTTGTAAAAAATAATGTAGAGATCCTTTTTTGGCAGCTAGAG
>CAZJIO010000082.1:10146-11998 GCA_964546035.1 uncultured Eubacteriales bacterium
AGAAGGATTAATAACTATGAAGATATTTTTGCCCACCAAGAAGTGGATAGCGAACAGAATATTTTCACGTTTATCACCTTAAATGTCCATCAGAATGACCAAGCAAAAATTATTAATACCATAACGGAGTTGAAAAAAGGCATTGAAAAAAATGCCTTACTTTTTAGAATGATTAAAAATCAAAAAATAACACATATACGAGCCACCTTCGAGCGCATTAAGGACGAAGGGGGTAGCTGCATAGGTATCTTGATTTTGGCGTCAGACTGTACAAGTGAATTAAAGGAAATGAAGGAAATTCAATATCAGCGGTTAAAAAACGAACTGATCTATACCATGAATATGATGAGTGTTGAAAATATCCCCGAAATTGTTCGGATGTTTTTAGAAAATACGCTAATCATCACTGAAAGTAAGCTAGGCTGTCTTTATCATTTCGACAAAAGTAAAGGTGAATTTATTACATTTTGTTGCAGCAATCGATTCCTTCTGGATGAAGAAGTGGATAACAAAACGTCTGAAGATTGTTTTAACCATTCGCTGTTTTTAGATGAGGCGATAAAGTATCAACATATTGTGATGAATAATGAATGTGCAGAGTTAGAATTAAACCGATATATGATGATTCCTGTTCTGATTCATGAGGAAATTGTTGGCGTATTAGTGGTTGCCAATAAAGAAAGTTATTATACCGATCATGATGCTAGAGCTATAAAGGCTTCAGTAGAAGAGGTTTATCGTGTTATTCAACTCAAGGAAAATGAAAAAATAGCCTCTATTAATCGGGAAAAATTCCAACAGACCTTCGAAAAAGCACCACTTGGTATCAGTTTTATCTCATTAGAAGGTGATTTTATAAGGGTTAATAAAAAGTATTGTGAAATACTGGGTTATACTGGGGATGCTCTTATGCAAAGGAATTTCGCACAGCTTACTTTCCCCGAGGACCTTAAGGAAAATATGAGGTTACACAATGCCTTGAAAAATGATGAAATAACCGAATACAGTTATGAAAAACGTTATATCAAAGCAGATCAAGCTCTCGTTTGGGTGAAGGTGACCTCCAACAAAATCAGGGAAGAGGTCTCTAAGGATGTGTATATTGTTAATGTAGCTGAAGATATTACTGAGCTTGAGCAATATAGATCTAGGTTAGAAGAGCTCGTTGACCTAAAGACCAATGAAATTATTCAAATTGAGGAAGAACTGAAACTCTTTTTTAGTACGACACTGGATATGCTTTGTATTGCTAACTTTGAAGGCTATTTTACAAAGATTAGTACCACATGGACTGAAACCTTAGGCTGGTCTGAAGAAGAGCTCATGTGTCAACCTTACTTAGCGTTTGTACATGAAGAAGATGTCGAAAAAACAAATCTTATGATGAATATGTTAATGAAGGGCAATCGGGTTATTGGTTTCAAGAATAGGTATCGATGTAAAGATGGCAATTATAAGTGGATTGACTGGAACTCCATTGCCCTAATAGAAAGAAAGATTGTACTTGCTGCTGCGAGAGATATTACCCAACAAAAAGAAATTGAAGATGCCTTATTAGAAGCAAAACAAAAAGCTGAGCTTGCCTTTAAAGCAAAAAGTGAGTTTTTAGCCAATATCAGTCATGAAATCCGAACGCCACTTAATTCAGTTATTGGTTATGCAGAGCTTTTAGAGGGACAATTGAAAAATCCAAAATACCTCAATTATGTGAAGGGAATCAGTACCTCCGGTAGAATTTTACTGAGCTTGATTAACGATATCTTAGATTTATCAAAACTTGAGGCAAGTAAAATGACTCTAAAATATGATTGGGTAAATATCCGAGAGTTTATAGGGAATATTGAAAAGGTTT
>CAZJIO010000082.1:12033-12279 GCA_964546035.1 uncultured Eubacteriales bacterium
ACCTGGAGTTGATCATTGATATTGATAAACGATTCCCTAGGTATGTTTATTTTGATGAAATTAGAGTTAGGCAAGTATTGATCAATCTCATTGGAAATGGGATAAAATTTACCCACGAAGGTACTGTGAATATAAGGGTTTTCCTAGAACACGATGAAGAGCAAGTGAATGATCATCTTGTTTTTGTGGTAGAAGACACCGGAATTGGCATAGAAGAAAGCAATTTAGAACTTATTTTTGATGCAT
>CAZJIO010000082.1:12312-19011 GCA_964546035.1 uncultured Eubacteriales bacterium
AAAATTATGGCGGGTCAGGATTAGGCTTAGCCATATGCAAGAAACTTTTAGATATAATGGGCGGTGAGATTTTTGTAACGAGTCAAATGGGGACGGGATCCACCTTTAAGGTGAAAATCAATAATATCAGATACAATAACATAAAAATAGCCCATGAAGTAGAACATCCTTATCATGCAGAAAAGATAGAAGCGGCTATTGAATCAAACCTTGATTTCAAAAATCAGTTGATTGAACTCTTAATGGAATCGAAAAGTGCTTTAAAGATGAATCTTATCAAACAAATTTCAGAGCTCTTACTCATATTTGGCACGGAAAATAAGCATGAAGACTTAGCGTTCATCGGAAAAATGCTCAAAAAGTCTATTGCAGATACAGATTTAGAACAGTGCAATAGACTCATTAATTTTCTTAAGCAAATGCTTATAAAGGGGAGGTAATTCATATGAAAGGATCCTATAAAATTGTTGCTCTTGATGACAACACTCAAAATCTTAAACTGATCTCTGATGTCCTTGAAAATGCCGGATATGATGTCGCACTTTGTTTGTCAAGCCAACAACTTTTTGATTATTTAGAGGAAGAAATGCCGGATATCATGATTCTTGATGTGATGATTCCAGATATGAATGGGTTTGAAGTATGCGCAAGGATTAAGGGCGATAGGCGTCTTAAGGATATTCCTATAATTTTTTTATCGGCTAAAACAGAAACCATGGATATTGTGAATGGTCTTGAAGCAGGCGGAGTAGATTACATCACTAAACCCTTTAGGCCAATTGAGCTCATTGCGCGCATTCGGACACATCTAGAAATCAAATCCATTCGGGATGAGCTCAAGTTGAAAAACAAAGAGCTGAGTGAACTGAATGAAAAGTTAGAGGAATATGCAATAAAGGACCCTTTGACAAAGCTTTACAATAGAAGAATGTTAATTACCAAATTTGATGAAGAAATATCCAGATGTAAGAGAATGAAACAAACTTTTTCAGTGATCCTTCTCGATATTGATAATTTTAAAGAGGTCAATGATCATTACGGACATAATTTTGGCGATGAAGTATTAATGGTATTTTCTAATTTACTCATGACCTCCAAGCGCCTTGAGGACCTTGTAGCGCGGTGGGGAGGAGAAGAATTCTTAATTATTCTACCTAATACAGATCAGCAAGGAGCTGGTATAGTCGCTGAGAGAATTAGAGCCCAAATTAACCTATATCAATTTGTTGATAAAGAGAGTTTGATTAACATCTCTGCCACCTTTGGCGTCACGGAGTTTTTACCAGAGGATACGGCTGAAAAAATGGTGAAGAAAGCCGATCAGGCGCTGTATTATGGGAAAGCACATGGTCGAAATCAAGTGGTCCTCTATAAGGTCTTAGAGGATAATAGTGTGCAAGAAGAGGCATCGGAAATGTATGAGACGGAATAATTTTTTTTGATTAAGTGCTTGTGATTGTCATAAGAAGCTCAACATGTTATAATTTTAGCAAAGTGCTGATTTTTACGCTATTGTTCAAATCAGAAATATGGATGAATTGGGGGAATTTTTTTGAAAATTCATGAGATCCTGCAATGCTTAGAAGCGGAGATTTTGACGGGTAAGGAATTATTAGATGAAGAAATTGAATATGGTTATAGTTGCGATTTAATGAGTGATGTTTTAGCCTATGTTAAAAATAATGTCATACTCTTGACGGGGTTAGTTCACCCACAAGTCATCAGAACCGCGGAAATGCTCGATATAAAAGCGATTGTGATTGTGAGGGGGAAAACCCCAGGTGAAGAAGTTCTTAGAATGGCAAAATCAAGGGATATAGCTATTTTAGCAACGAGACACTCTCTTTTCACAGCAAGCGGCATTTTGTTTCAAAAAGGTTTAGCTGGAGAGGAGATTGCTCACGATGAAATTACATTATGATGTGGATGCCGGTGAGTTTATTCTAGTGGGAGCAGCCTCAAGCAAATTAAAAAAAACCCTTAAACAATTGGGAATTCCCAATGAAATCATTAGAAAGGTGTCAATTGCCATGTATGAGGCAGAAATCAATATGGTCATTCATGCCAATGGTGGTGTAATCGACGTTGAAATCACACCTGAAAAAATCAACATTGTCCTTAAAGATCAAGGACCTGGCATCGACGATGTTAATTTAGCGATGCAAGTAGGGTATTCTACAGCTTCGAAAGAGGCAAGAGAAATGGGATTTGGGGCAGGAATGGGTTTACCCAATATTAAAAGATGCAGTGATGACTTAAAAATAAAATCTGAAGTTGGCGTTGGAACAACCGTTGAAATTGATGTTCTAATTGCATAGGAGGACTTAGAATGAGTTCTATTTTTCATTCAGTAACCTTAGACAAAGACAAATGTATTGGATGTACCGATTGTATTAAAAGATGTCCTACTGAGGCCATTCGTGTGAGAAATTCAAAGGCAGCAATCACGGAAGAAAGATGTATTGATTGTGGCATGTGTATACGGATTTGTAGAAATAATGCAAAAAAAGCCACAACAGATTCGTTGGACAAAATTAATTTTTTTAAATACAAAGTAGCCATACCCGCTCCGACTCTTTATACACAATTTAAAGGGCTAAGAAATCCCAATATTGTATTAACCGCATTGAAAAAAATAGGCTTTGATGAAGTTTTTGAAGTGGCAAAAGCAGCAGAAATTATTACACAGTATACCAAAGAGCAAATCTCTCTAGATACATATAGAAAACCAATGATTTCATCGGCCTGTCCAGCAATTGTACGTCTCATTCAAATGCGATTTCCTTCTCTTATTCCCAATATTATGCCGGTTATTTCACCCAAGGAAGCCATGGCGCGCTATGCAAAAGATTATTTAATCAAACAAGGCATACCAGAGGCCGATATCGGTGTTTTTTTCATATCACCCTGTGCAGCTAAGGTGACAAACAGTAGAAACCCAGAAACCATTAAAAAGTCATATGTTGACGGCGTCCTATCTATGAAAGAAGTGTATCTTAGACTCCTGCCTGTCATTAAAGCTATGGGTGAGCCTGAAACCCTGATGATGAGTACCATGGAAGGTATTGGATGGGCTCGAACTGGTGGAGAAGGTAAAGCCTCTGAAGTGGATAATTATATTGCGGTTGATGGCATTGAAAATGTCATAAAAATATTAGAAAGAATTGAAAATGGACGTTTGGATGTAGACTTTGTTGAGTGTTTGGCTTGTGTGAACGGGTGTCTTGGTGGTCCCTTGACAGTTGAGGATTCCTTCATCTCAAATCACAGAATGGATAAAATCAAAAGAAGTCTGACACGTAACAATTATCCTAAGCGACAGCTTCCTATGTTTAGCAAAGATATTAAACTCACTTGGGACAAAGATTTGGAAATAAAGCACGTCATGAAACTAGACGAAAATATGAGTAAGGCTTTAGAAAAAGTAGAGAGATTGGAACGCATATATGATACTTTGCCACAAATCGATTGTGGATCATGTGGCGCCCCAACGTGTAGAGCTTTTGCTGAAGACATTGTATCGGATCTTGCAAATATTGAAGATTGTGTGTTTATGTTAAGAATGAAAGTGAGAAGTCTGGCAGAAGAAATGCTTAATTTAACGCATAATACGCCAACCTCAATTAATAAAAAGCCATTATAAGGAGATATTCGAGATGAATGTACAAGAACTGATAGAAGCTGTTAATTTTAAAGTTGTTGCTGGAGAAGTTGCCCTTTCTAATCCAATAAGAACTGGTTTTGTTTGTGATTTATTAAGCGTTGTTATGGGAAAAGCAAAAGAAGGCTGTGCATGGGTTACCATCCAAAGTCATGTTAATATTGTTGCGGTAGCTACTTTAATCGATGTGGCATGTATCATCGTAACAGAAGGATTTGAGGTTGAACCTGCCGCTATAGAGAAGGCTAACGAAGAGGAAATCCCCATTTTAACAACCACTTTATCTTCCTATGAAGTGGCTAAAAAAATGGTGGAACTTGGGATATAAATAGGAGCAGGTCACGATGAGAGAATTATCTATGCACATTTTAGACATTGCTATGAACAGTGTAAGAGCTCAAGCGAGGGAAATTAAAATCACAGTTCATGAGAAGGTAAAGGAAAACCAATTTCAATTCATCATTCAGGATAATGGTCCTGGTATTCCAGATGAAATTTATAAAACCATTAAAGATCCGTTTACAACTTCAAGAACTATGAGAAAAGTTGGTTTGGGTATTCCTTTGCTCAATGATACATGTACCTTCTGTGATGGTTCCTTAGAAATAAAAACAGAAAGTGGTGTGGGTACCATTGTAGATGCAAAAATGGTCTATAATCATATTGACAGACCGCCTTTAGGGGATATCATTTCTACGATTGTCGGTTTAATCACCTCGAATGAAAAGACCAATATACGCTATGAACATACTTATAACGATCAAATTTTTGAGTTTGAAACCAAGGAATTACAAGAGATTTTAGGAGATGTGCCCCTCACAGATCTGAATGTGTATAAATGGATGAAGGATTTTGTAGGTGAGAACTTGGCAGAAATAAAAAAATAAAAGGGTGCATTAGATTGACAATTATTTAACGTCTATTGAATGATTGTCTTTTTTTTATGTACAAAATTAGGTACATATAGATGAGTGGAAAAAAATCTCACAATCTATTGAGGGTTATATGGTGAAATGAGGTGGGATTATTGTATACAATGTGCAAAATGAAAAATATATAGAAAAATGAGGCTTTTCTTCCATTGTTACATTATTATCAAGACTTGTCAGGCATCATTTTTTGTATTATGATATAAGAGGTTAATTCCGAAAAAACGACATTTAATAAATAGATTGGGGGTCATGGTTAGTGAAAGCATTAACTTTTAAAAGAGGCATTCATCCAAACGATTCAAAGCAAGCAACTGAAGAAAAAACGATTAATTACATCTTGCCTATTGGCGATGTTGTTTTTCCGATGATTCAACACATTGGTGCGCCTTGCAAACCACTTGTTGCTAAGAATGATTATGTGTTATTAGGACAAAAGATTGGGGAAGCCCAAGGATTTATCTCTTCGCCGATTCACAGCAGTGTTTCAGGCATCGTAAAAGATGTAAAAGAGGTCTTGCATCCTAATGGATTTTTAGTCACAGGCGTCATTATTGAAAATGATCATAAGTATACAGAGTGCGATACGATCGTTGAAAGAAAAAAAATCGATCATCTATCAAAAGCAGAAATCATAGCAATGATTAAAGAAGCAGGAATTGTTGGTATGGGTGGCGCTGGTTTTCCAACCCATGTTAAATTATCACCTCCACCAGATAAAAAAATAGATTATATTATTGTCAATGGTGCCGAATGTGAGCCATTTATTACTTCCGATCATCGCGTTATGCTTGAAGAAACAGAGCGCATCATCTTGGGACTCAAGATTGTATTATCTCTATTTCCAGATGCAAAGGGTATCATTGGTATTGAAGACAATAAAAAAGATGCCATCGACAAGATGATAAAAGAAACGAGTAATTGTGAAGACATTAGTGTACAAGTTGTTAAATCAAAGTACCCTCAAGGTGCAGAAAAGCAGCTGATTTATTCTACAACAGGACGCGTTGTTCCTTCAGGAGGACTTCCTTCAGATGCAGGCTGTATCGTTCATAACATTGATACCATAGTTGCCATTCATAGAGCGATTTACAGAGGTAGACCGCTAATGAGAAGAATTGTAACCGTATCAGGCGGTGCCATTAAAAACCCTCAAAATTTCAAAGTGAGAATTGGTACAAGTTATAGAGAGTTGATTGAAGCAGCTGGTGGATTTATCAAAGAACCTGCAAAAGTAATATCTGGTGGTCCTATGATGGGCGTTGCCCTTTATAATTTAGATGTTCCTATTGTAAAGGCCTCCTCTTCAATTCTTTGTTTGACTGAAGAAGAAGCAAGAGTAGAAGATGAACAAAACTGTATTAGATGCGGTAAATGTGTTAGCCACTGCCCGATGAACCTTATGCCATTAGAGCTCAATAAGTACGCTTTGGCTGGTGCAGAAGATCAGTTTGTCAAATATAGAGGAATGGATTGTATCGAGTGTGGTGCCTGTTCCTATATCTGTCCATCTAAGAGGCATTTGTTACAATCTTTGAGATCGACAAAGAAAACCATATTAGCAAAAAGAAAAAGGAACTAAGGAGGAAATGAACCGTGTCAGATCTACTCATAGTATCTTCATCACCACATATACGTTCTAACGAAAATATTCAAACTATTATGCGAGATGTTGTCATTGCTTTGATGCCAGCAACGTTATTTGGAATTTATAACTTTGGACTTCAAGCTTTAGTTGTGCTTATTTTATGTATAGGTTCAGCTGTAGGTTTTGAAGCCGTGTATCAAAAGTTTACCAAGCAAAAAATTACAGTCAATGATTACAGCGCTGTGATTACAGGTTTACTTTTAGGACTCAATTTACCACATACTGTGCCATTATGGATACCCGTCATTGGTAGTGGTTTTGCAATATTGATTGTCAAACAACTTTTTGGTGGACTTGGTCAGAATTTTATGAATCCAGCCCTTGCTTCAAGAGCCTTCTTGCTCATATCCTTTCCCGGGCTTATGACAAATTGGGTACTTGATGGCTTATCTAGTGCAACGCCTTTGGCTTTTATTAAAGAAGCAACGAGAGCAGAACTTGGAACGCTTCAAGCACCGCCT
>CAZJIO010000083.1:0-1102 GCA_964546035.1 uncultured Eubacteriales bacterium
CCTTTAATCTATTAAAGGGGATTGATCAAAACCAATTAGATGCCTATAGCCAACTCATTAAGGATGTTGTTGAACCTCAAGAAACACCGAACTACGGTCTGTATCTTGAAAAGATTAAGCATTCACTGGATGAGCTCTATCATAAACACACTTTAAATCTGAATTCTGAAGAATTAGATCAAATGCTGCAAAAACTTTCATTGGTTTGTACAGATATTGAGGATGCCATGGGCTATTACATCTATGCAGTTAATATGGTGAATGAACTGATGGGCCTTCTTATGTCAGCCAATAGCGTTACGATCCAATTAAAGCCAGCTGCTGTTGAGTTGTTTTCGAAACTAATGGACCGATTAAGTCAAAAGAAAAATGAGCAAATATTAATAGATGAAGAAGTGAATGATTTGCTTGTTTGTACAGAAGGTGTTATTGAAACGATATCTATGGAACTTGGAAAATCGGATGCTTTAATAGAAACTGCAATGATCACATATGAAGAGCCCTTAAAGAAACTTCAACTTATGACCAGATACCAAAATATGAAGCTCATGACTGTTCTGTCCTCGGGAAGTTATTTTGCAGACTTTGAATTACACCAAGAGAACAGCGGAGTTGTTGATGAATTTTATCTCGCCCGTTCAAAAAAAGAATTAACACAATGGATGAATGGCGTTTTTGAAAAAGATGGAAGAGGGCTCATGAGATCTAGAATGGCAAATGCCTTTTCAGTACTTAATGTAACACAAAAAAAACCCCAAGAGGTTTATGAATTTATTTTAGAGGCTTTCCTTTCTTGTAATGATTTGAATGAAAAAAGAATGAGTAAGAAGCTCCTCAGAGAGTTGATGCTGGAGATGGAAGACTAGATCTGACAATCCCTTGTCGAATGTATGAAGGCTAACGAGAATGGGTATACTGTGCTAGAAACATTCTATTTTTATAAAGGGGTATCCTCTATGCAATTTAATGAATTTAGGGAATTCTACGGGAAGTTTCAAGAGGCTGAAATTGAAGATAAAATCGATTTGTATTGTACCACTGTCAATTTAACCCAAGAACAATATGTTCAACTCTTAAGAACCTTTCCGCCAAGTGCTATTCG
>CAZJIO010000083.1:1116-2448 GCA_964546035.1 uncultured Eubacteriales bacterium
CTTGAAAAAGCATTATCGTAATGAATAAAAGAAACTGATGCCCGATCGGTTTCTTTTTTTATTCGCCCGTTTTTATTGACTGATTTTTGATTTTGATATACTATAAAGATATATTTAAAAAAAGTAGGTCAAGTATCATGAAATTAAGTAAAAAGCTTTTCTTTAGCGCCTCAATGAAAGACAAGAAGCGAAAACGTTTTTTAATTAAAGTTGAAAAGAAAAAAAACTTAGGTAGATATGCTTTGTTGATCAGCCGATTAACAAATCCTAATTTGGTGGAAATCGTAAATGGTAAGGAGCTTTACCGACTAGATGGGAAAGAGCTCCATGTGTGTTTGCATGGTGTTTTGGAAACCCATGAAGAGGCCATTGATTATCTATCACATACTGTTCAAAAGGCCGTGACCCGTTATGGCACAATAAATAAAGAAATATTATTGATGGAGCTAGAAAGAGATGAAGAAGATATTATTTAGTTTACTTGCCATAGTTTTTTCCTTTGCTTTGTTTTTTGTTTTACTTTTTACATCTATTGAAGCAGTGGTTTATTCAATGCCTTATTATAAATGGCATTATGAGAATCAAAATATTGATCAAGCCACGGGCATGTCAATGGATGATCTGAATCTTGTAACAAGAAATATGGTGGATTATTTAAAAAATGATCGAGATACTTTGAAAATGGAAGCCCTTGTACATGGAGAACTAGAAGAGGTTTTTGGGGATAGGGAGCAGGCACATATGGTCGATGTTAAAAATATGGCTGTAGGCATACATATACTCAGAAATATTGGTTTTCTTTTTGTGCTTTTACTTATTATTGGGACAATTTGGAAAAATAAAAAGCTATTTATAAAGATGATGGGATCCATCAAATATGTGTTTGGAGCAACATCAGCCATGATTTTGGCAATTGGTGGCCTGCTACTGTCTGATTTTAACAAATACTTCACACTCTTTCATGAGCTTTTTTTTACCAATGATTTATGGTTGTTAGATCCAGAAACGGATATACTCATTAATATGGTCCCAGAGATATTCTTCTTCAGAACGGCAATGTTAGTTATAGTAGTTTTTGCTGTACTGACAACGGCTACTCTTGTAGGGGCGAAAGTCTCCAAGCATAAAATGATTAAAAAGCTAGGGTGAAATAGATGGTAAGTATTTTGTTGCTGATTTTAAAAATAGTAGGACTTATTGTGTTGACACTTGTTACCTTGATACTGGTTATTCTCTGTGTCCTATTATTTGTTCCTATCCGATATGAAATTGAAGCATCGAAACAGGAAGTGATCTTTGCAAAAGCACGCATCCGATGGTTGTTAAGAATGA
>CAZJIO010000083.1:2483-4893 GCA_964546035.1 uncultured Eubacteriales bacterium
AAGTCGGTTAAGTATAAGGTTAAAGCTTTTTGGAAAACCATTAAAACTTCTGGATACCCAGAAAAAACCATCAAGCGGACGACTAAAAAAGCACCCTCGAAGCATTCGAAAAAGAAAAGCAATCCATTGGATCCACCCATAGAACCTGTTATTCGTGTGAAACCAAAACAGCCTTCTCCCAAAAAAGAAGAAAGTAAAACACCTGAGAAAGTTCCAATAGCGCAAAAGAACAGTACCGAAACGAACAGTACCGAAACGAATAAAAAAGATGCCATTAAGAAGTCTAAAGCACCTAAAGCACCTAAGGAATCCAAAAAATCCTTAGACAATTTCGTCGATAAATACAATCAAATAAGAGCCTTTCAAAAAGATGAAAGCTATCGTGGTGTGGTTAAATTTGTATTAAAACGTATCTGGATTATTTTGAAATCCATACTACCCAAAAAGTCAAAGATACAGATTGAATTTGGACTTGAAGATCCGTCAACGACAGGTATTGTACTAGGTGCAATCAGTATATTTTATGCGGTATTAGGTAATAGTATGGTTATAAAACCTGATTTTGAAAAGAAAGTTATGAAGGGAGAGGTTCACTTAAAAGGGCGAATTACTCTATTCATTATTGTATATGGTGCTTTAAGAATATATTTTGATAAAAGAGTCAAAAAAATAATAAAAGAGTCAAAAAAATAGGAGGCGTATTATGAGTTCATTATTTAAAACAAATGTAGATTCGTTATTTAGTGGCATGGAAAATTTTATTACGACTAAGACCGTTGTTGGTGAAGCGATTTATATCAATGATACGATCATTTTACCTTTAGTCGATGTGTCCTTTGGTGTTGGTGCAGGCGCATCAGAAGATGCAAACGAAAAGAAAAATACCGGAGCTGGTGGTGGTGGATTAGGCGCCAAAATTAGTCCAAGTGCTATTTTAGTCATTCAAAATGGACATACAAAACTTGTGAACATTAAAAACCAAGATAGTTTGACGAAGATTATCGATATGGTTCCTGATATTATGGAACGTTTTATGAGCAGGGATAAGAAGAAAACAAACGAAACAGATCCAGGCTCTAGTATTTAAAAAAAGACCTCCCATTACTGGGGGGTCTTATCTTTATACATTGAATCTAAACAAAATCACGTCGCCGTCTTTGACAACATATTCTTTACCTTCTAGTCGAACTAGTCCTTTTTCTTTTGCAGCGGTGTAGTTGCCACATTGCATCAAATCGTTATAGGAAACGATCTCTGCTCGGATAAAGCCCCGTTCGAAATCTGTATGAATCTTGCCAGCAGCACCAGGTGCTTTTGTTCCTTTTTTTATGGTCCATGCCCTTATTTCTTGTTCTCCAGCAGTTAAATAACTGATGAGACCTAGTATGCTATAGCTAGAATGTACCAGTTTATCAAGACCACTTTCTGTAAGGCCAAGATCATCTAAAAACATTTTCTTTTCATCGTCTTCTAATTCAGAAATCTCTTCCTCGATTTTTGCGCATACGACAAACACTTCGGAGTTTTCGTTTTTAGCAAAGGCTCTGACAACCTGCACATTTGCATTATCTGCACCGTCATTTCTCAAGTCGTCTTCTGTAACATTAGCAGCAAAGATGACAGGTTTGTAGGTTAATAAATTCAGAGATTCCACAAATAAGACATCTTCATCGGATTCAAAAGTCATGTTTCTGGAGGATATACCTAATTCTAAATTGTCCTTTAAGTAGTTAATTAATTCGATTTCTTTCTGTGCTGCTTTGTCACCCTTGACTCTAGAGGACTTTCCAAGGCGACGGTCAAGAATTTCTAAATCAGAAAAAATCAGTTCTAAATTAATGGTTTCTATATCTCTTAGTGGACCAATAGAACCCTCTACATGGATTATGTTTGTATCTTCGAAACATCTCACCACATGAACAATGGCATCTACTTCTCGGATGGTACCCAGAAACTTATTGCCTAAGCCTTCGCCTTTGCTAGCGCCTTTTACAAGACCAGCAATATCAACAAACTCAATGGCAGCTGGAATGGTTCTTTTGGAGTTATATAGCGCATGGAGCTTATTGAGACGATCATCTGGTACGGTTACAATACCTATGTTAGGATCTATTGTGCAAAATGGATAATTAGCAGATTCTGCGCCTGCTTTAGTAAGGGAGTTAAAAAGTGTACTTTTCCCAACGTTGGGTAGACCTACGATACCTAATTTCATATATGATTCCTTTCGTAACTGGCTTTTAAAAAACCAGATGGTTGAATAAGGTTGAAAAACACTAGAGAAATTATAACATAGGGTAGCTGTCCCTGCAATTAAATCTGAAAAAATCATTGAATCCCTTAGCAAAACCGAGAAATCTCCATGCGAAAAATGGTGCAATTTGTTATAACTTGACTATTTTAAATTGTA
>CAZJIO010000083.1:4943-16418 GCA_964546035.1 uncultured Eubacteriales bacterium
AGATGGATTATTATTTAATAGTTAAGTCAGCGCATCGTCGAAATTTTATCGAAAGGAAGTGGCATCATGAATGGACCTGATATTAAATTTCCTAACTTAGGGATAGATATTCAAAAGTTAAACCCGGTAGCATTTAAATTATTTGGAATTGAGGTATTTTGGTACGGTATCATTATTTGTTTGGGCTTTATAGGGGGATTGCTGATTGCTATGCATTTTGCTAAGAAAGCCAAACAAGATCCGGAAATTTATTCGGAATTTATTGTGTACGCCTTAATAGGTGCAATAATTGGAGCGAGATTCTTTTATGTGATTTTTGCATGGAATGAGTTTAAGGATGATCTTTTAAGTGTTTTTGCCCTTCGAGAGGGTGGACTGGCAATTTATGGAGGCATTATTGGGGCTTTGATTGCTGCTGCCATTTTCACAAAGATTAAAAAGCTGGATAAATTATACATTTATGATGTTGGGTGTATCGGTTTGGTTTTAGGGCAAGCTATAGGACGTTGGGGTAATTTTATCAATATGGAAGCCTTTGGTGGATATACCAATAATCTCTTAGCTATGGCCATTAGAGTTTCGGAAGTGAAATACATACCCGAAGTTCTAAAAGACAAAATTGTAGACTTTAATGGTGTTCCCTATATTCAAGTGCATCCTACATTTTTATATGAATCCCTTTGGTGCTTAGGTGTATTAGCTTTTCTTATTGTATATTTTAAACACAGGAAGTTTAAGGGTGAGTTGTTTTTAATGTACCTGGTAGGATATGGATTAGGTCGTGTTTGGATAGAAGGGTTAAGAACAGATCAATTGATCATTGGTAAATCGGGGTTGCCAATTTCTCAATTATTATCTGGGGGACTCATCGTTGTCGCTTTGACGGTGATTATTATAAATAGACAAAAAATCAAGAAAAGTAGTCAAAATATTCAATCAAATGAGTGATGACACATTACAACAGATTAGAGAGAAGCTTGATGATTTAATTGATAACAAGGCGGAAGCGCAAATGATATTAGAAGTGAGCGTCGAACTGGATCAGTTAATAGAGCAATTCATGGAAAAGCAAGAAAGAATGAGGCTTTTGAGGGAAAACTACAATATGAAACTATGATACATATTTAAAACGGAAAAAACAAGCTTATTCAATAGGCTTGTTTTTTTGTTGACTTTTTTATTTGGAAATAGCTTGATTTTTATATGAAAATGGGATAAAATATTGGTATAAGTGGGTGAAAGTGGTGCCAAGTGGTAATAAGTGGCAAATCACCAAGATGTTTTCCATTTAAGGCGGGTGTTTAGAATGTTTATTGGCGAATACAACCATAGTATGGATGATAAAGGGCGTGTCACGATGCCTGTAAAATTCAGAGAAGGCCTTGGCGAAACTTTTTACATCACAAAAGGTTTTGATCAGTGTTTATTTGTATTTGCTGCTGATGAATGGGAAAGCTTTAGACATAAACTAGAAGGCAATGCACTTCAGAAAAAAGATTATAGAAAACTACAGAGAATTTTTATTGCTTCTGCCATAGATTGTCAATTAGATAAACAAGGAAGAGTTTTACTTTCAACACCTTTAAGAGAGTATTCAGGAATTGATAAAGATATGGTCATTATTGGGGTCTCTAATAGAATTGAACTATGGTCTAGAGAAAAATGGGATGCATATAACAATGATGATGATTTTGATTTGACAGAACTAGCGGAGCAACTAGATGACTTAGATCTGTAAGGGATTTAAAACAGGGATGGAGGGTGTAATAAAATGGAATTTAAACATATTTCGGTTTTACTCAATGAATGTATAGAAGGACTTAACATCTCTCCCAAAGGTATATATGTTGATGGGACACTAGGTGGGGCAGGTCATTCCTATGAAATTTGTAAACACTTAACAGAGGGTGGACGCCTCATTGGTATTGATCAAGATGCAATGGCGATTGCTGCTGCAACAGAAAAACTTAAGCCCTTTTCAGGACAAGTTAATATCGTTAGAGAGAATTATTCAGCTTATAAAGGGATATTAAAGCAATTAGAAATAGAAAAAGTGGATGGTATCTTACTGGATCTTGGAGTTTCTTCCTATCAAATAGACGCTGCTGACCGGGGTTTTTCCTATATGCAAAACGCGCCTTTGGACATGAGAATGGATCAAAGACAAGAAAAAACGGCTAAAGATATTGTTAACAAGTACTCCGAAAAGGATCTTTACGGTATTTTACATGGCTATGGTGAAGAACGTTTTGCTAATAATATTATTAGAAATATTGTAAGAGCTCGATCAGAAAAACCTATTGAGACGACTTTAGAGCTGGTTGATCTTGTATCGCGATCAATTCCTGCAAAAAACAAGCTGACTGGTGGACATCCTGCTAAGAGAACATTTCAGGCCATTAGGATCGAGTTGAATCAAGAGCTAACGGTTTTGAAAGAGTCTCTTAAAGATATGATCGATTCACTAACAGACGGTGGTCGTCTGTGCATCATAACCTTCCATTCATTAGAAGATAGAATAGTAAAGCAAATTTATAAAGAAGCTGTGGATGCTTGCACATGTCCACAAGACTTTCCAGTGTGCGTGTGTGGTAATGTTTCAAAAGGTAAGGTTGTTTCGAGAAAACCAGTACTACCAACAGAGATAGAAATCGAGGGGAATTCGAGAGCAAAAAGCGCAAAGCTAAGAATATTTGAAAGAGAGGTAACAAAGCAAGATGAATAAACAAGCGAAAAAACAAGTGAATAGAAATCGTGAAGTCTATATATCGGGTAATAATGCAGTCCAATTAGAACAATACGTTCACCCGGAAAAAACAGTTAAAACCGTTGTAAGAAAAAAAGCAAAGACCCAAACAAGACGTCATCAGATATCCAATCCCATCTATACATTTGTTTTGATTTCTGTTATTATCGCAACATTAGTCGTTACAGTCGTCTTGTTGAAAACTCAGTTTATTGTAACAGATCGTGCAGAACAATTGATTATGTTGCAACAGGAATTGGTTGAGATTAAAAAAGCGAACAGTCAAATTGAAAGCGATATAAAAAAGAGCGTCAATATGGATGAAGTATATAGAATTGCTACCCAAGAGTTGGGAATGGTCCAAGCTGGTAAAGATAATATTAAATATGTTCAGGCAAAAGAGCTCACATACACGGTTCAATATGCAGATGTAACTGTCTCAAATGAAGCAGACGAAATGAACATAGGTCATATTCTGGGCTTTATTTCAAAAGGTTGGTGACAAGTTCATGAATAAAGATATAGTCAAAAAAGATCGTGTGAAAAAAGAAATGGATAAAAATAAAATGAAAAGGCGCTTACTTGCCCTTTTCATTCTTTTTATTTTGACATTTATTTTTTTAGCTGGCCGTGTTGTATCCATTAATGTGAAAGAAAAGCAACAATTTCAAACGAGTGTGTTATCACAACATATGAAGAAACAAACCAGTTCGAGCATTATTCCTGCGCAGAGAGGTTCTATTGTTGACAGAAACGGTACTGTCTTTGCGGAAAGCATAAAGGTTTACAATGTTTTTTATGATCCGGGGGTACTTAATCAATTTGATCAAGTGGTGATTGATTATACCAATGAATTGGTGAGCACACTTATTGAAGACGTGACAGTTGAAGGACTGAATAACCTTTTAAAGGAAAAACCAAACAGCAACTATGAAGTACTCGCAAAAGGACTGAGCTATGAACGGGCAAGGATTATTGAAGAAGCACTTGCTCAGAAAAAACCAGTTGAAAATGAAAAAGAGATCATTCTGGCTAAAGGTGTACACTTGGAAGGTTATTATGTTCGCATATATCCCTATAATACCATGGCGTCAGATGTCATTGGTTTTTATAGTGGCAAAACGGGTGGTACCTATGGCGTTGAAGAGTATTATGAGGAGGCACTTAAAGGCGTTTCCGGACGACTCTTTGGATCCCTAGATAATGGTAATATCGTTAATCAAGAAGAAGTGCAACCACAAAATGGCAATGATCTCATGCTGACCCTTGATTTTACCATACAAAAGTATGTGGAAGAGTCCATCGTACAGTATTATGAAGAACATGATGCCAAAAGTGTTAATGTTATTGTCATGAATCCAAAAAACGGCGAAATATTGGCAATGGCATCGGCACCTGCCTTTAATTTAAATGAACCCTTTAATTTAGAAGGCATTATAGATGCTACTGAGTTAAGCGGTATGTCCAATGAAGAAAAATATATAGAACGCTTTGAACTCTGGAAAAACTTTAATGTTTCAGCTACCTATGAACCAGGATCGACTTATAAACCCATCACCCTTGCGGCTGCACTAGAAGAAGGGAAAATTTCTTTGGATCATACTTTTGAGTGCGAGGGTGGTAAACAGGTTGCAAACTACTATATTAAGTGTTGGAAAGATGGCGGACATGGTGTTCAAACAACCGTTGAAGCCCTAGCTAATTCTTGTAATGTTGCTTTTATGGAAATGGGAGAGGCATTAGGAGTCGATTTTTATTATGATTATCAACATATGTATGGATTTGGTGCTAAGACCAATATTGATATGTTGGGAGAAGAAAAAGGCTTATTATATACATATGATCAATATGGTTCTACCGAGTTGGCTACAGGCTCTTTTGGGCAAGGGTTTAATATAACGCCTATTCAATTGATTACTGCTTTTTCATCCATCGTTAATGGCGGTTATTTATATGAGCCTACCATTATGAAAAAGATTACTGATGACAAAGGGAGAATAGTCCTAGAAAAAGAACCTAGACAAATCCGTCAAGTTGTCTCAAAGGAAACGGCTCTAGAAGTGACACGAGCCCTAGAGACAACGGTAACAGGCGGAACGGGTTCTGCTGCTAAAATAGAAGGTTACCATATTGGCGGTAAAACGGGTACGGCTGAAAAAGGAAATCGTCAGGAAGATAAATATGTTATTTCATTTATCGGTTTTGCACCTGTGGAAGACCCCCAACTTGTTACTTTAGTGGTCATTGATGAGCCTGTTACCGATTATGTGGTGAGTGGTTGGGCTGTTCAAGTTTTTAACAACATCATGCAGAAGATATTGCCTTACAAGGCGATTTTTCCCGACACAGAGCTGTCCCATTCAGATCCACAAACCCAACCCATCAGTACATTAGAAGAAACACCTGTTGAAATACCAGTAAATTAGTATAAATCCTTTCGTCTATCATAAAATGTATAAAAAGATAAGGAATATTTTATGGATAGAGTAAAAACCTTTCATAGACGGAAGGTGGTTTTTGTAAGCAGTATTACGATATTTTTATTATTTCTACTCATTTTTAGAGTTGCCTATTTAATGATTGTTGATGCGGATTTTTTACAGATTAAAGCTGAACAGCTTCATAATCGTGAACGAACTATCAAAGCAAAAAGAGGCATTATTTACGATCGAAATGGTACGCCTATTGCCTTGAATCAATCTGTAACGACGATATCCGTGATACATAGTCAGGTGACAGACATTGAAGAAGTAACTCGGGTCCTAGCTGAGTTACTTCAATTAGAGCCTGCTTTTGTAGAAAAAAAAGTTAGAAATGTGGTATCCATAGAAATCATTAAAAAGAATGTGGATAAGTCCATTGCTGAGCAAATCAGAAGCCATGATTTGAATGGCGTGATGATTGATGAAGACTATAGACGTATTTATCCCTTTGAAAATCTTGCCGCACATGTTTTAGGGTTTGTGGGTGGAGACAATCAAGGGATTATTGGGTTAGAGGTCAAGTACGACACCTATCTTAAAGGTCAAAATGGTTTGATTTTAACCCAAACAAATGCTAAAGGCATTGAGATTGAGAATAAAGCAGAAACAAGAGAAGAACCTGTATCAGGGAATAATTTGACCATTAGCTTAGATGTCAATATTCAAGAATATGCAGAACAAGCGTTAGAAAAAGTACTCATTTCAAAGCAAACCGATAAAGGATCCATCATCGTGATGAACCCTCAAAATGGTGAAATCTATGCCATGGTGAATAAGCCGGATTTTGATTTGAACGATCCCTTTTATTTAGTCAATGAAGACAGCTTAACCTCTGAACAAAAAGAAATAGAGCTGAATCAATTGTGGAGAAATTATGCCATAAACGACACCTATGAGCCTGGATCAACTTTTAAAGTGGTAACAGCATCAGCAGGACTTGAGGATGGTGTGGTGTCTTTGGAGGATCATTTTAATTGTCCTGGGTACGCAATTGTAGCCGATCGCCATATTCGATGTCATAAGGCTGGCGGTCATGGCTCTGAAACTTTCCTGGAAGGGGTTCAAAACTCATGTAATCCCGTTTTTATGGCTATAGGTGAGCGACTAGGTGTGGATAGATTTACCTATTATTTGAATCAATTCGGATTAAATAGCAAGACAAACGTTGATTTGCCAGGTGAAGCAATCAGTATCATGCATAAAAAGGATAATATCGGACCAGTTGAACTAGCGACCATGTCTTTTGGGCAATCTTTTCAAATAACACCCCTTCAGTTGATTCGGGCTGGTGCTGCTGTGGTTAATGGAGGTCGTTTAATCACACCTCATTTTGGCATGCAAGTCACAGATGCCTCAGGTGTTTTAGTAAAGACTTTTGAATATGAGGACAATAAGCAGGCCATAAGCAAAGCTACCTCGGATCAAATGCGTTCGATATTGGAGAGCGTTGTTGCGGTGGGAACAGGAAGAAATGCCTTTATTCCAGGGTTTGAGATAGGCGGTAAAACAGCTACATCTGAAAAGCTCCCAAGAAGCAGTAATAAATACATCTCCTCATTTTTGGGGTTTGCACCTGCAAGTAATCCCCAGGTCATGATCCTGGTTATTGTCGATGAACCACAAGGTATTTATTATGGAGGAACCGTTGCTGCCCCTGTTGCTAAGGAGCTATATGAAAATATTTTACCTTATTTAGGCATCAAACCTAAGGTAGAAGAGCAAACTACTACAGAACAATGACCCTATGCAGATTTTAAAAAATATGGTACTATAGTTAGGACAATTTAGAAGGTCTGGAGGTATGAGATGAAGGTTTGTGGTTTGTTAAAAGGATTAGACCATCACTTATTCAAGGGCAGTTTAGAGGTCAATATTAAGAATATCGTCAACGATTCTAGGTTAGTAGAAGCAGGCAGCTTATTTGTTTGTATAGATGGGTTTACCTGTGATGGGCATCAATATATCGAGACAGCTATCAAAAAAGGTGCTAAAGCGATATTGGTACAAAAGGAAATTGAGATAACTGAAGATGTGACTGTTGTCGGTGTCAAAGATACGAGAATTGCTTTGTCCCATATGGCGAGCATTTATTATAATCATCCATCAGAAAAGTTTAATCTGATCGGTATCACAGGAACAAATGGAAAAACATCGATCGTATTTTTGATTAAAAATATTTTAGAGGCTTATGGTAAGAAAACCGGCGTTATTGGGACCATTGAAAATAGAATTGGCGAGCAAGTAATAGCAACTTCCCGGACTACACCAGAGTCAATAGACTTGCAACATCTTTTTTCAGAAATGGTTGAAGCCAATGTTAACACGGTGCTTATGGAAGTTTCATCCCATGCCCTCGATTTGCATCGAGTAGACCATACCCACTTTGATATAGGCGTTTTTACAAATCTGTCCCTCGATCACTTAGATTATCATAAAACCATGGAACGCTACAGGGATGCCAAATTAAAATTGTTTCATAAGTGTCCTATTGGCATTATGAACCTAGACGATCAAGCTGGCGTATATATGATAGAGAAGGGTACTTGTACCAAGTTCATCACTTACGGTTGTGAAAATTCAGAAGCTACCTTGAATGCTTTCGGTATGAATGTAAAAATTACAGGGACACAGTTTTCGTTAACGATTCAAGGGGAGATGCATCAGTTTGATATACAGACACCTGGGAAATTCAGTGTATACAATGCACTTGCTGCTATAGGTGTCAGCTTAGAACTTAACATTCCTGTCAACATTATTAAAAAAACTTTGAAAGAAAAAAGCAGAGTAAAAGGCAGATTTGAAACCTATACTAGCCCGAATGATTTTTATGCGGTTGTTGATTATGCCCATTCACCTGATGGTCTTGAAAATGTCTTAAACACCATCAATGAAATTGCTGAAGCAAAAATTATTACAGTTTTTGGTTGTGGAGGAGATCGGGATCGGAGTAAAAGACCTGTGATGGGTAAGATTGCTGGTGAAAAATCAGATTTTGTCGTCATTACATCTGATAATCCGAGGAATGAAGACCCGCAAGCTATCATTAAAGAAATTGAAAGTGGTATAATAGATACCAAATGTCCATATAACATGGAAGTTAACCGAGAAAGAGCTATTCATAAGGCGTTGTCCATGGCTCAAAAAGGAGATATCGTACTAATCGCTGGTAAAGGACATGAGGATTACCAAACAATAGGCAATCAAAACTTCCACTTTGATGATTCGGAAAAGGTCTTAAACTTTTTTAAGGGATAACCATCATATGGAGCAAATTCAATACGAGGAGAACATAAGATGAACACGGCATTTATTATTCCAATACTTTTAGCATTTATCATTACGGTGATTCTTTGCCCTACGATTATTCCTTTTTTGACGAAACTAAAATTCGGTCAATTTGTTAGAAACGATGGGCCAAGAACGCATCTTAAGAAATCAGGAACCCCTACAATGGGTGGTATCGTTATAGTGACGGGTATTTTACTGACTTCTTTATTCTACTTAAAAACAAATCCGGACATTTTGCCCATTTTATTCATGACCATTGCCTTTGGTATTTTAGGATTTATGGATGATTTTGTAAAGGTTGTCATGAAGCGTTCTTTAGGCCTTAGAGCCTATCAGAAGGTGATTGGACAGCTGCTTATATCAGGGGTTTATTGTTATTTTGTTTATTATCATACGGAGCTGGGCACTCAGATCATGATCCCGTTTTCAGGTGGTTATTACTTGGATCTGGGCGTTTGGTTTCTCCCATTTTTGTTTCTAGTTATTCTGGGAACAGTGAATGGTACCAATTTAACAGATGGATTAGATGGCTTAGCTTCTTCTATAACGATTTTAGTAGCAACGTTTTTCACAGTTGTGAGTATTGGGCTAGGTTCTGGGATTTCACCAATCACAGGTGCAGCTGCCGGAAGTTTATTAGCTTTTTTATTATTTAATTCTCATCCTGCAAAGTTATTTATGGGAGATACAGGATCCCTTGCACTTGGAGGGTTTGTTGTTGCCACGGCGATTTCCTTGAAGATGCCTCTTTTTATTGTCATTGTTGGCTTTATCTATCTTGCAGAATGTATTTCTGTCATCCTTCAAGTGTTTTATTTTAAGCTAACGCAAAAAAGACTCTTCAAGATGGCACCCATACATCATCATTTTGAATTGATGGGATGGAAAGAAACAAAGGTAGTGGCGGTTTTTGGCATTATTACAGCCATTTTATGTCTGATAGGTTTATACGGTCTAAATGGATTTTTCTAAGGATAAGGAGGAGATTATGGAACTTAATGGTAAACGGGTATTGATTGTTGGCATGGCTAAAAGTGGCATTGCTTCTGCAATTTTGTGTAAACAATTAGGTGCACAGGTCCTGTTGTACGATGGAAAAGAGGAAACTTACTTTGAAGAATTACTCAGTTCATTAGAAGGATTTGATTTTAAAACTATTTTTGGTGCTTTTAATGAATCGATTTTGTTGGATTTTGATTTAATGGTATTAAGCCCTGGTGTACCAACAGATTTGCCATTTATTCTTAAAGCTAGCGATTTAGGTCTTGAGGTGATAGGGGAAATTGAACTTGCTTATAGGTATTGTAAGGCGCCTATTGTTGCAATTACGGGCACAAATGGTAAAACAACAACAACAGCCTTACTGGGTGAAATCATGAAAGCCCATAATTCCCAAACTTTTGTGGTTGGCAATATAGGAAATCCTTTTACAAGTGAAGTTTTGAATGCTTCGCCCCAAGGGATTTTTATTACTGAAATGAGCAGCTTTCAATTGGAAACGATTAAGACCTTTCATCCCGTGGTAAGTGCCATTTTAAATCTCACAGAGGATCATTTAAATCGACATAAAACCTTTCAAAACTACATAGATGCTAAATTGCGTATTACCCAAAATCAAGAAGCGAAGGATTTTTGTGTTTTAAATGAGGACGATGCACTCTGTATAGGTTTGTCTCATCAAATTAAGGCGAAAATTATCCGATTTTCTATGACGAAAAAAGTAGAAGGTGTGTATTATCTAGATGGAAGTATTTACTTGAACATGCTGGGAATAGAGCAATGTTTCATCTCCATGGAGGAAATCTTTTTATTTGGTAAACACAACACAGAAAACATTATGGCGGCAGTAGCCATGTCCTTATGTGTGGGTGTGCCCCTAGACATCATTAAAAAAGTAGTTTCTGAGTTTAAAGGTGTTGAGCATCGAATAGAATTTGTTACAGAGGTCCGTGGTATTAAATTTTATAACGATTCAAAAGCGACGAATCCGGATTCTGCTATTGCCGCTATTAGAGCTATGAGAACACCCACTGTTTTAATTGGTGGAGGGATGGATAAAGGCAATACTGTTGAGGAATGGTGGAATGCATTTGATGGTAAGATTAAAGGGCTGGTTCTTTTTGGAGAAACAAAATACTTAATCCAAGAGACAGCAAGAAAATGCCATTTTAATCCTGTCATCCTTGTCAATACCTTAGAGGAGGCCGTCTGCGAAGCTGTCAAGTTGGCAGAAGTGGGTGACAGCGTGCTTTTGTCACCAGCCTGTGCCAGTTGGGATATGTTTACCAGCTATGAAGAAAGAGGGGATTTATTTAAAGAGCTGGTTAAAAAATTATAATTTGAGGAAGTGAAGGCGCTTGAATCCATCTACCAGAATAAAAAAGTCTAATAAGAAAGCTACAAAAGAAAAACGTGGTGTAGGATCAGCAGATACAACGCTTGTTTTTACCATCTTATTTTTGATTGTTTTTGGGGTTATTATGGTTTACAGCTCAAGCTATTATGCCTCCTATGAGAAGTATGGTAATCATATAGGGTTTTTGACCAAGCAAGCCGTCTGGTGCATCATTGGATTATGCTGCATGTATGTGGTCTCAAAGATCGACTATAAAATAATTTCTAGCTTTTGGATTCTCATCTATGGAGGAGCAAGTGTTTGTCTGATTCTTGTGCTCTTTATCGGCGGTGAAATAAATGGCGCAAAAAGATGGCTTGATTTTGGACCAATTGGCTTTCAACCATCAGAATTTGCTAAATTAGCCCTCATCATTGCCATGTCGGTTTTTATCACCGGTACACATAAATATATTACAAAAGTGCGGATTTTTGCCATTAACATGCTGCTCATTATCCTGCCGACGGCATTAATTGGTATAGAAAATATGAGCACCGCCTTTGTTGTTTTTGTCATTGGTGTAGGGATGATGTTTGTCGCTATGCCAAGTATTAAAATCATTA
>CAZJIO010000083.1:16438-18982 GCA_964546035.1 uncultured Eubacteriales bacterium
TGTTACCGGGTTCCATTATACTTGTGCTTCTGTTTGTCTTTAAAAGTTTTTTTAGTGGGTTTTTTAAGGATTATCGAATGGGGCGTTTTGAAATATTCATAAACGGACCCTGGTCAGATCCTCAAGGTGCAGGCTATCAGACCATACAATCGCTTTATGCAATTGGTTCCGGTGGTTTGTTTGGGAAAGGCTTGGGCTATAGCATGCAAAAGAATGGTTTTATACCAGAAGCCCATAATGACATCATCTTTTCAATTATTTGTGAAGAGCTAGGTTTGTTTGGTGCAATTGCATTAATTCTTTTGTTCATGTTGCTCATATGGCGTTGCATGGTCATAGCCAGTAAAGCAAAAAATATTCAAGGATTATTGCTTGTTACAGGTGTCATGGTGCAGATTGCTATTCAAGTCATCATTAATATAGCAGTTGTAACAAATTCTATGCCAAATACAGGCATGCCATTGCCCTTTATCAGTTATGGAGGGTCATCACTCCTCTTTTTAATGATAGAAATGGGTGTCGTACTGAATGTTTCCAGGCATACCCAGACCAATGAGCCTTAGAATACATATAATCCATATAACGGTGCTATAAGTGTTGGAGTAACAATATTCTTTTTGTTGAATACTATATTTATATAGATTTGCTATTTTTCGGAGGTAGCAGTATATGGGTAAGTATTCAATAACAGGAGGCAATCAGCTCATTGGGGAAATTGCAGTTCAAGGTTCAAAAAATGCAGTTTTACCGATTTTAGCAGCCACTATCCTAAATAAGGGAAAATCCCATTTATATAACTGTCCAAGGATTGTTGATGTTGAAAATATGATCAGTATTCTTGAAGCCATTGGATGTCATGTCGCTTGGGAAGAAGATGTTTTAGTTGTGGATTCTAGTGTGTTAACGACAGACGTCATACCAGTCAATTATGTTCAATCGATGAGGTCCTCAATCATTGTGTTGGGCTCTGTGCTTGGTCGGCTCAAAAGTGTCGTCATTTCATTTCCAGGGGGTTGCTCTATAGGTGTGCGACCCATTGATCTGCATATTAAAGCCTTAAAACAAATGAACATCACAATTTATGATGCAAAAGATGGTTTGTTGAAATGCACCACAGAAGGTCTTAAAGGCGATACCATACATTTAGACTATCCTAGTGTTGGAGCCACAGAAAATATTATGCTGGTTTCTGTGCTGTCTTCAGGCGTCACTAAAATTTACAATGGAGCAAAAGAACCTGAAATTTTAGAGCTTGAGGCTTTTTTAAATGCCATGGGAGCTAAAGTAAGTGGTGCGGGAACAGATTGCATTGTGATAAAGGGTGTAAATGAACTGCATGATGTAGAATATCATGTAATGGCAGATCGTATTGTAGCAGGTACTTTTTTAACGGCTGCTTCAGCGACACGCGGTGAGATTTTATTGAACAATGTGAGAATGGAGCATGTAGATACCATATGTGCCAGAATGCAAGATATGGGATGTACAATTAAATGTGGTGCCAATTACATCTATTTGAAAAGTCCAGATCACTTAAAGGCTGTTGACTTTATCAGAACACAACCACACCCAGGATTTCCTACAGATATGCAAGCACAAATTATGGCCTGTTTATGTATAGCAGAAGGTACCAGTCTCATTAGGGAGAATATATTTGAATCTCGCTTTAAGCATGTTCCTGAACTATCAAAAATGGGCGCGAATATTATAGTGGATGGGCGTTTGGCTATTATTAAAGGTGTGAAATCCTTAAAAGCCAGTGAAGTATTTGCAGAGGATTTACGAGGTGGTGCTGCACTCATCATTGCAGGTCTTGCAGCAGAAGGGACAACGGTCGTTCAGAATGCTCTGCACGTATTAAGAGGGTATGAAAATTTCCATGAAAAATTGCAGAGTTTAGGAGCAATCATTCGCTATACAGAATAATACAGGTGAAAAAATGTCTAATGTGATACAGCTTAGAAACCAGCGAAGAAAAAAAAGTGAAAATCGAGCTTTCAAATACTTACTTGTCATCGTTTTAATCTTGGCATTGGTTTTATTTTTGCTCTTGAAGCTTTTTGAAATTAAAAGCTATGAGGTCGTTGGGAATAATCTTTATACCAATGAAGAAATTCTTCAAATGCTTGAGATAGATGATCGGTCCAATGTCATAAAAATTTATATGACCATCAATAAAAGCTTTAATAACTATCCTTACATTGACCGATTTGATTTTGAATATGTTAGTTATAATAAAATAAAAATCACTGTTCAAGAGAAACAAATTATTGGCTATATCTTTTATATGAGTCAATACCTCTGTGTGGATAGTGAGGGTTACATAGTGGATTATGTAAAACCCGAGGATTTAGATAATCAAATTGCAATTATCGAAGGTCTCTCGAGTGATATCTTGGTGATCGGCGAAAAGATCAATGTGCCACAAGAGATCATTGATAGTTGTTTGATGTTTTATCGAGCAGAACAAAAATATGACTTAAATATTACCTTATTAGACTTTTCCCAAAACAATCATCAGAGCATTACCCTTACAATAGGAGG
>CAZJIO010000084.1:0-15892 GCA_964546035.1 uncultured Eubacteriales bacterium
CAGGTGGCCGGATGCCATCGGATTGACTGGTCGGATGACGTCAGATTATGCAGTAAGTCCAAGTCCAAATCCAAACTGGATTACTTTATCCCTTGAGGGTTGGCGTTGCCCATTCACGAGCTGATAACCATAACTTTCACTCATGCCTGCTTTTAAGAACAATTCTGCATTTTTTAGCCCGCTATTTTGTATCAAATCATAGAGACAATTACTAAAGGAATCTATTCGAACATCTTTTTCATGGTTAAGAATAAACGTCTTGAAATTCTTTGATTTTAATAGTTTTTCATTCAATAGCTCTGTGTTGATCTCCGACATGATGTTTTCCTCTCATTTCTTTTGTTGTCAATATTCATTATATCAAATATAATGAGTGAAGTAAACCAAGGGGAGGGCAAGTAATGAAGGGGAAATATTTAGAGAGCTTTGAATACGATATCAATCATTCGCCAGTCGGAATAACCATTCAAACCCACTATGAATTATTAGAAGAAATTTATCGTTCAGAGCAGTCAATTGTAACTAAAATTCATAGTAAAAAGGATCAAACTATTTATGTGCTCAAGGCAATCAAAAAGAAAGCTGAGTATTCATTTGAACGAGAGCATGTAAAGCAACTTAATATTCCTGGCATCAATAAATTGCGGGACTCCTTTGAATCGGATTCCTATGTCTATTTAATAGAAGATTTTGTTGAGGGGATCAATCTTGACCAGTATGTAAAACAAAAGGGCATTTTAGAAGAAATTGAGGCAAGACGCATTGTGTTAGAGATTGCCTATGCCCTAGAAAAGCTACATCAATTCAATGCCAGTAAATATGTTTTCAGGGATTTGAAACCATCCAATATTATGATTAAACCTAATGGTGACGTTGTTTTAATAGATATCATAACCATCAGAGAAGTCAAAGACAATCAGACCCAAGACACATTTCTCATTGGCTCTAAAGGGTATACTGCCCCAGAAAGCTATGGATTTATGCAGACCACTGAGCGGTCAGATATCTATAGCCTTGGTGCAACATTGTTTTACATGCTGACAAGTTCCCAACCTTCAAATATCACCTCTTTTGCTGCTTACTTTAAATCCGACACAAAAATAAAACAATATTTAAAAGATATTATAGTCAAAGCAACGGCATTTAATCCAGATGATCGATTTGAGAATGTTAAACAGTTTGCTAACTCTATTGAAAATAGTAAAATTAGTAAGCCGAGAGGGCGATTGATTCTAAGTATCACATTATCAACACTCCTAATTATTTTATTTGCCCTATATCGTTTTTTGAATCAACCCTTTGACGTGGAGGCAATAAAAACCGTTGAGGATATTCAAATAGAAAACCTCTACTTAATTGAGAAGGGTATGGAATTTGAACTGTATGATACCCATATCATCAAAATCACTTTCGATAGAAGCCAATTACCGGAGGAAGTCAAAGCCTTTGAATATATCACTGTTGGAACAAGTGGATATCCCTATCAAAAAGAAGGCATCAACGCTGAAATATACGAAGGGCTAGTTAATGGAACAGGTTTTCAAATGTACAATGAAGCGGGGTTCAACTCTGTACTCGAAGATCGGAATTGCTTGTACCTAGCACTATACAATGCAGAAAAGGAACCAGTAGCCTACTATTATAACAACGATATTCGAAAAGGGTTAGAAGTAGTTGTGATGCGTAAAAATAGTGAATTCGTTGAAGTCGCAGACGGCGTTTCCTTCGAGTATCATTCAGACTACGCAGTTTTTAAGGCCGACCAAACCAAGGTGCCAAAGTTTGCAAAAGTGAGCATCTGGAGTAATCCTAATCCATTTAATGAGGGTGACCTAGCCTACATACAAAATATGATTTCAATGGGGGAAGCCATGCAAACCTATACGCCAAAGGGTGTAGAAGTTGGTTATGGTGAGGAAAAGAGTTATGTTGGACTGTATTGGTTGGTTTACTTACTTGACGATGAGAGTCGCATTATTCATGAATACCGCGTAGAGGGACAAGCTACTATGAGTACCCTTATGCAACAAGAGGATAAGAAAGTAGAATTGCAGGATGGTGTATATCTGGAAGTGTTTAACACCTATGCTAGCATAAAGATAGATGGAGAAAAATCCCCAGATGCTCAGAAAATCAGCATTTGGGGGAACGAAAATGATTTTTCTGAAGCTGAACTTAATAATATTAGAGATATGATTGGAAATGGGGAGAGTTTACATATTTATACGGAGACAGGAGTAGAAACCGGATTTGGTTCAGTAGGTACTTTCGATGGACAAAATTGGATCCTGTTTATTGTAGACGAAGAAAATCGAATTTTGAAGGAATACCGAATAGATAAAACCGAGTAATCTGCCCTAATCTTTTATCATTCGGTAGCTGTATTTTTCTGTGTGCCATGTATTGGCGGAAGCTGTTAATTCTGGTTTTCGCTTGGTTACTTCAAGTAGACATGTTTCGTCTCCAGATTTTAATTTATACAATCTAAGGTCTGCTGAGTCAAGTTCCATAGATACAATGTCAAATTTTTCGATGAAGTTCAATTCTTCGGTATGTGAATACATGTCATGTTCAATACTCTCTTTAAAATAATTATATTGTGGTTTCATAAGCACCTCCCTCATTATTTTAAAGGATTCTCAGCTATTTTTGCTCTGCAAATTGCATTGTTTTTCTGAAAAAACATGATTTGGACATTTATTGTACACACGGCTTTGTTATACTGTTCACAAAGCGTTCACATAATATTCACAATGCAAGCGGAGGGTTCTTCAAGGTGAGGAAAACAAAAGTAAAGCTAGAGGCATGTCAAGATGGAGATCTTATTGCTGAAAACATTTATAAAGAAGGCATAACAATTCCTATTGTCACGAAAAGTACAGTGATGAATGAATCTATTCGGCTTCGACTTATGACTTATGATATTGATCATATCTACATTTTCAAGGAGCAGCAGAAGATTCCAGCTCATGACCTGCATCAGAATAATTTCAGTAAAAAGTACAAAAATATGCTCCGAGATATTAAGGCAATGTACACTAAAATCTCAAGTGGTGAAAATTTAGAATGTGAAGATATAGTGAATATATCCCATACAATTATAACCAATTCTACCGTTGTATATAAAGTGATTGAATCCATATATTTGATGAAAGGTGTAGATGATTATACCTATACACATTCCTTAAATGTAGCATTGTATGCCATGTTAATCGGAAAATCATTGAAAATGAACGAAGCAGAAATAATAACTTTAATTAAGGCAGGTATTTTACATGATATTGGAAAATCAAAAATACCCTTGGAAATACTAAATAAAAAGGGCAAGTTAACTGAAGAAGAATTTACCCGGATTAAGGAACACTCAGAAATTGGCTATCAATTGTGCAATGGATATACCTGGTTAAGCGAGCCAGTCAAACAGGCAGTGTTAATGCACCATGAACGGATCGATGGCAGTGGTTATCCTGGTAGAGTGATAGATGAAAATATTAGTAAATTTGCTAAAATCATCGCAATCGCTGATGTATACGATGCCTTGACATCTGAACGGGTTTACAAGTCTAAGCAGACACCCTTTGATGCCTTTGAATATATGATTGAATCGGGCAAGGAGATATATGATATGGCGATTTTGTATTCTTTTTATGAATACATTTCTTCCTTCTTTCTCATGTCAAAGATCAGGCTTAGTAACAATAAAATCGGTGAAATCGTATTCATTAACCCCTTAAGCATCTCCAAACCCATCATAAAAGTAGGCAGTAAATATTATGAAATGAGTAAAAACCCAGAACTTAAAATACTAGAGTTTTTATAATTTATGAACAGAATATAACAAAAGAATAGAGGAGTACATTATTTTGAAAAGTTTAAAAAGTAAGTTAATCATTTTTTTCTCGGTTTTAATTTTAGTATCCACGGTTTCAATTGGTCTATTATCCATTCAAAGAGCTGGATCAGTCATCACGGATGAAGCAGAAAAGGCACTTTTTTCATTATCCTTTGAAGGTGCAAAACTAACAAAAAGTAGAGTAGACAGTCAAAAACTAACCCTTGATATATTGTCCATGAATGAGGGCATTCAAAGTATGGACTGGAAAATCCAACAGCCTATATTAAAAAAGATTGTAGAAAAAACAAATTTTCTAGACTTTGCGATTGTAGGATTTGACGGCAAAGCGTATTACTCAGATGGAACAATTTCTGAATTAGGTGACAGAGAATATGTAAAGAAAGCCCTCAATGGGGAAATCAATGTATCGGATTTACTCCTAAGTAAGGTAACTAATTCCGTGGTTTTAATGTATGCAGCACCCATTGAACGAGATGGAAAGTTAGTAGGAGCCCTCATAGGACGTAGGGACGGAAATGCCTTAAGCGTCATAACGGATGACATGGGCTATGGTGAAAATGGGTATGCTTATATGATCAACAGTAAGGGTACCGTAGTTGCTCATCCGGATCGTGATAAAGTATTGACTCAATTTAATCCTATTGAAGGCGTTAAAACAGACAGCAGTCTACAGTCAGTGGCAACATTATTTGAAACAATCATAGCGGATAAAGAAGGCATTAGTTCGTATATATATAATGGTCAAGAATTCTATGCCGGGTTTTCGCCTATTGAAGGTACGGATTGGTCCTTGGTAATAACCGCCAACAAAGATGAAGTGCTTTCGGCAATTCCTGCAATGCAAAAGACCATGCTCATGGTTACACTTGGTATTTTGTTATTGAGCATTTTGATTACCTATCTCATTGGTAGCTCAATTACTAAACCAATTATCAGAATTATTGCCTATTCAGAAAAAATCTCTCAACTCGATATCACCGAAAAAGTACCCCAATATCTCCTCGCAAAGAAAGATGAAATTGGGAAATTATCTAGGGCGATGCAGACGATTACCGAGAATCTTAACGGTATTGTGAATGAAATAAGCAGAGCATCAGAACAGGTTGCCTCTTCCTCACAGGAATTGACGGCTACCTCCCAGCAATCAGCCTCAGCCGCTGAGGAAGTTGCAAAGACCATTGAAGAAATTTCAAGAAGTGCAACAGATCAAGCATTAAACACAGAAGAAGGTTCCGTGAAGGGGGTTCAGCTCGGTGAAACCATTGAACAAGACCAAGCTTATGTTAAGGATTTAAATGAAATCACCCAGCAAGTATCTAAAGCTGTTCACGAAGGCTTAGAGGAAATTGATAAATTAACAAAAAGTGCAGATGAGAGTAGAAGTGCTACAGGTGAAGTGCAAGAAGGCATCATCAAAACAAATCTGAGCGCCAACAAAATCTCTCAAGCCAGTATGGTAATCTCCTCCATAGCACAACAAACCAATTTGTTAGCTTTAAATGCGGCTATTGAAGCGGCTAGAGCGGGAGATGCAGGAAGAGGATTTGCAGTGGTTGCAGACGAAATTAGAAAACTTGCAGAACAGTCCTCAAGCTCAACTAAAACCATTGATGAAGTCGTTCATGAACTCCAAAGCAATTCAAAATCAGCAGTTGAGATTATGGAACGTGTCGCGATCATATTAAAAGAGCAAGATCAGCGCGTAAAAGTGAATAAAGAAAAATATGTCACCATTGCTGATGTGATCGTTAAAGCCGAAAATGCGGTTCAAAAACTGAATGTATCAGGGAAAGAAATGGGAATCATGAAAGATGAGATTATGGATACATTGGTGAATTTATCTGCATTAGCAGAGGAAAACTCTGCAGCTACTCAAGAGGTAGCAGCATCCATGGAAGAACAGACAGCATCTATGGAGGAAATTTCAAGTGCCAGTGAAGGATTATCTAACTTGTCACAAGAATTACAAGACATCATTTTAAAATTCAAAATATAAGTAACAAGTATGGGGGCGGTTTATTTGTTTGACATTCAAACAAAAAAGCTGCCCCTATTGTTTACCATCTTGGCACAATATGCTATAATATAGGAGACAACCTTTGATCATTAAAACTGGAGGCTAACTATTGGAAACAACTTGGGAGGAATTACGTCAATTACTGAGTGGTACACAATTTATTGAAAAAACATATGATGTTGTTTGAATTGTCGACCCAATCAGACGTAAAGTGTTAAATTATACTAAGAATGCAATCACGGATACTGAGTTTACTTGTCATCATTATTTGAACAAAAGTGATGTTTGTGATAACTGTATTTCCATAAAGGCATATAAAGAAAATGAAGTCTTTATTAAACTAGAATACCATCAAGAAAAGGTTTATATGATTTTAGCCATACCCGTGACACTGCATGATCAAATAATTATTGTAGAATTGTTTAAAGATGTTAGTAACAATATGTCAGTTGTCAAAAAGGATAATGGGCATGAAATGGATATTCATGCATTGATTAACAATGTAGATGACATGTTATTTAAAGATCACTTAACAGGTATATTTAATAGACGTTATATAGATGAACGTTTGCAAGTCGACATCATCAATAACACCATATACACAGGAAATCTGTCCTTAATAATGGCGGACATCGACTTATTTAAAGATATTAATGATGAGCATGGTCATCAAGTAGGCGACTACATTTTAAAGGAAATTGCAGGTGTGTTAAATAGTTGCGTGCGTATGGACAAAGATTGGCTTGCGAGATATGGAGGAGAAGAGTTTTTTGTATGTCTTCCAAACACAAATAAAGAAAGAGCCTATGAAATTGCGGAACGAATGCGTTTGAAAATAGAAGAAACAACTTTTACATACGAAGGTATCCCCATTAAGTTAACAACTAGTTTTGGGGTTTATACAATTGTGAACAACGATTCAGCTACAGTAGAATCAGCTATTAATATTGCTGATGAAAATCTTTATAAAGCCAAAAAGAGTGGTAGAAATAAGGTCATATCTTCATAAATGTTATCCAGTAGGAGAATGCATATGTTACTCAGTTTAGCCCTAATTTTAATCGTCAGTTTTACATTAAGCAGTTTATTTATTCGGTTGAAAATTCCAGCCCTATTGGCAATGATTGCTACAGGAATTATTCTTGGTCCTTATGTACTTAATTTGATTTCACCCAATATTCTCCAGATATCAACAGATTTACGGGAAATTGCACTGATCGTCATATTAACTAGGGCTGGGCTTTCCCTTGATTTGAAAGATCTTAAAAAAGTGGGGCGACCCGCTTTTTTAATGTGCTTTGTACCTGCAACCTTTGAAATCGCAGCGGTTACTCTTCTAGCCCCAATTTTTTTGAATATAAACACCCTTGAAGCAGCCATACTAGGTGCAGTTCTTGCAGCCGTTTCACCTGCGGTGATTGTTCCTAGAATGCTCTATTTAATGGAAGGTGGCTATGGCAAGTCTAAAAGTATCCCACAATTAATTATGGCAGGCGCATCTGTGGACGATGTCTACGTGATTGTGCTATTTGCTTCATTTATGGGAATGTACGGAGGAAATGGTTTCAGTACTTTCAGCTTGTTGAGTGTGCCAATCTCAATCCTATTGGGCTTAATTTTGGGAATCCTTACGGGCTTGATCTTGCTTGCTCTTTTTAGAAAATTTCATACGAGAGATACGGTTAAAGTCTTGTTGCTTTTAAGCGTATCCTTTTTATTTGTGGCCTTAGAGAAGGCATCAAAAGCTTATATACCTGTTTCTGGGTTACTCGCAGTAATGGCTTTAGGGGGCACTATTTTAAAGAAGCATGAACCCCTTGCTAAAAGGTTGATGGGGAAATTTGCAAAAATATGGGTATTTGCTGAGGTGTTGCTCTTTGTTCTGGTTGGAGCGGCGGTGGATATTCGATATTTAGGTCAAGTAGGTTTTATGGCAGTGGTTTTAATACTCAGTGCTTTAGTCTTTAGGGTTGTTGGTGTTAATGTTTGCTTACTCAAAACCAGCCTAACTAGAAAGGAAAGATTGTTCTCCTCCATTGCTTATTTACCAAAAGCCACGGTACAGGCGGCCATCGGTGCCTTGCCTCTGGCTGCTGGTGTCGCTGCAGGCAACACCATTCTCATGGTTGCGGTGCTTGCTATATTGATCACGGCGCCCCTGGGTGCCATTGGTATTGACCTTACGTACAAAAAACTATTAACAAGGAGCGAGAAAGCATGACAATTGATTCGATTATATTTGATTTAGACGGTACGCTTTGGGATTCCACAGAAGTGGTTTTGAAATCTTGGCACAGCATCCTTCAGACACATCCGAAAATCAAAGAACCACTCACTCTTGAGGCATTAAAGGGCATTATGGGTATGCAAATACAACAAATAGGAGCCCACCTTTTTCCCTATTTAATAGGAGAAGAGGTAGAGGAAGTCATGGAGGATTGCTGTGAGGCCGAAAGGCTTCATATCCTCCAAGAAGGGGGTGTTCTGTATCCCCATTTAGAAAAGGTGATTAAGAGCCTTTCAGAAAAATATCCTTTATTCATTGTCAGTAATTGCCAAAGTGGCTACATTGAAGCCTTTCTAGAATTTCATCAGCTGAAGCACTATTTTCAGGATATTGAATGTGCAGGGAATACTGGGCGAGCAAAAGGAGATAATATTAAGCAGGTCGTTGAGCGAAATGGGCTAAAGCATCCCATTTATGTGGGTGATACGGGTGGCGATCAAAGTGCTGCAGCAATTGCAGGGGTACCCTTTGTTTTTGCGACCTACGGGTTTGGAGCCGTTGAGGCGCCTGACCATCAAATTAACAGCTTGTTGGAACTCATGGACCTACTTTTGTAGCTATGGCAACATATATATGAAGGTCTTTCTTGTATAATGAATCCATACAACAGATTGAAAAGAGGTAATATATGGATGGCATAAAATTATTAATAGAAGAACATGTAAATATAAAAAGAATGCTAGAGGTCATTAGAAAAGCCAGTTATGGTATTTTAAAGGGTGAAGCCATTGATTATGAGGACTTTAGCCAAATGATCGACTTTGTTAGAAGTTATGCAGATGCTCATCATCATGGCAAAGAGGAACAATTTCTATTTGATAAAATGATAAGTGAATTAGGTGGAGCAGCTGAGAAGCTCGTGAAATATGGCATGCTGGTGGAGCATGATTTAGGCAGACTTCATATGAAGGATTTAGAAGATGCCCTTATTAAAGTTAAAGAAGGCGATGACGAGGCTAAAATAGATGTCGTTGCCAACGCGGTGTCCTATGCGAACTTGCTCACGAGACATATTAGCAAAGAAGACCTAACGGTATTTCCTTTTGCTCAGAGATCTCTCAAGGGTGAAACGATTGAAACCATTAACTTAGAGTGCGAGAACTTTGAAGTGGAAACGGGTAAGGATGATGTTCAAAAGAAGTACCTAGAACTTTTGGTGACTTTGGAAAATAAGTACTGTTCATAAGATTGTAAAGCAAACAAAAGGAACCCCTTAGAAGTTCACATGAATTTCTAAAGGGTTCCTTTTGCAGCGTTAGTTAATACCTGCCGCTTTTTTGATATTGGCTTGATGACGCAAATCGATGCTGCCATCCACATGTCTTGTACTGTTTAGGAAATGAATGTCAAAATGTCCGTCCATCCCATTGCCCTTTATGTAGTCAAAGTTAGGACCAGCGCCATAATTGTCACTGCGCCAGCTGGTATAGGCATCCGCAGGTGCGCTGTCGTTACCGGCATGTGGCATACCCGCAGCTGCAGCAGCAATTTTCCTACCATTGTACTCAATGAGCACAGAGCGGCTAGACCAACTGAAAGTACCCCCCCAGAGTTCCTTTAAGATTTGAGTATCACTGAGGGTTAAAGTCTCCACATCGGCGTGGTTTGCACCAGTGGTTCTCTTTACCATAAAAGTTTTACCCGTTGTGAAGTCGATTACTTTGAAAGTTGCCCCAATTGGAATCACATACTGTGCTCCCTGCCACCAGTCTAAATATTCACCATAGGCTGGCCCTGGTGTTGAGAGAACGGGAATGTTGTGTACGGGGATTTTAATGACTTGGCCGATACTGAGCATGGTGCTACTGGTCATATTATTTGCTTTAAGGATTTCCGGATAAGGAATCCCAAATTTCAAACCGATGCTCCAAAAATTATCTCCTGACTTAATCGAGTAGTTCTCGTAGGAGATGCTGGGTACCGCTGAAGGTGTAGGTGCCACTGTTACAGTGGGAACAGGAACAGAGGTAGGCGTTGGTGTTGGCGTAGGCGCAGACAGTGGTAATATAGGAATCTGAATATTCTGCCCCACATAAATCACACTCGCCTCAGTCATCTTGTTAAAATCCAAAAGATTTTTAAGAGGCATGCCATATTTTACACTGATTTTCCAAAGTGTATCCCCTTGTAACACGGGATGGTTGAAGAAATTGTCCCCATCAGGCAGGATCAACTGATTGCCAACATATAAAACTGTGTTTTCCGTAGCCTTGTTGACGGCCATCAATTGTGGTAGGGATACCTTGTATTGCTGACTTATTTTCCATAAGGTATCACCCGATTGAACGGTATAAGCTGATGCAAGTGAGGGGATAGAAGCATTAAGAACGCATGTTGCGCTTAATACGATGGTCAAGTTCTTAATAGATTTCTTCATTAATCTCTTCATTTTAGACCTCCTTGAAATAATATGATGCACATACTATTTCGACAGGAAGAGAGGAGATATCTAATTGTAATATCTGGTAACTTAGGTTGATCTAGTAATCAGAAGGACCTACCTTGAAAATCCACTGGCCCTCTAAATCAGCAATACCCAAATAGTTGCCTCTTTGTAAAAAGAGGTAGTCGTCATTGACGGGGGAAATCCGCTCGTTGAACTCAGATTGGTAGAGGATCTTACCCTCTTTATCAATTAAGGTGTTATGTGCTTGGAGCTGGTTGTCTTGATACTGGGAACCTGCTTGGAGGATAACCCAGTTATCATAGGCAAAAATATTGTTATATATTTCATCAAACAGAGGGGTCCCATCCTCTTGGTACATATATAAATGAAAGCCATTCGGATCATCGACTGCATAGAAATAGCTACCATCTTCAAAGACTTCGAAATAATAAATTAAGTCACCTTCAACTGGAAATGAGTAGGTTTTATTCGAGTTAAGATCTAAAATTTCAAAACCATCGGTGTAATCCCTGCCTATATAACATGTGGTATACCTGGAATTATATACAATCCTCGTATACACATCTCCTGTTTGAGAGGATATCTCTTGACCGGCTAATGGGCCATCCAACCAGAAAAATTGCATATTGCCTTCAAAATCTGATGTTGAATACCAATTTTTATACATTTCCACATAGTTGATGTTGCCAATAGGTAACTTGAGTAAGGGCTTTAATTCTAAGTCATAAACCGTGTAGTTTTCCATATCTTTGTAAACAAGGTATTCTTCTCGGTCAAAACCACCTAAAAGGGTTATGTTATAAAAGTCAGATGATTCCAGAAGCACCTCGCCTGCTGTATTGGTTAAGAAGGATGAGTTATTTTTTGTATAATCATGATGAACCAAATACGACCCAAAACCAGATATCTGATGAGGACTGTCCTTGATGATCAACTGACCCTTTATGTCATATACTTTATAGGCCTCAACATTGTAACTATAGAATGTAAAATACTGACTACTTTGGCTGGATCTGTAGAAATTATAGGCATCCTCATCAAGTTCAAAAGGTACAATAACTTCTCCTTTTCTATTAAGAATGCCAATTTTACCTTCCTTTACAGCTGAAAAGTAACCATCACCCGAGTAGTTAACGTCCTTATATAGGGGTTCAATATGCCAGTTCATTGCTTTGAAATCATAAAGGCCATAGACCATCTCTCCCGCCTGATAGACACCTAGGAATAGCTTTTGTTCCGTATCTATTATCTGAGAGGTATTCTCAGGCAAAGTGACGTTATTCATTTGATGGAGCAATTCCCCCTTACCGCTTACGATATACAATTTCTCGTAGAAGGTTGAGCCATATACATGAAAAAAGTCACTAAAAGGCGTACCCAGCAAGAAAACTTCCCCTTCCTTTAAAATGCTTTGCTCCAAAGGGGGATAATCAAAGGGGTTTGAAATCACTAAAGGTATAGAACTTTCAGTCTGTGTGGGGAGTTGTACAGGTGTAATCTCTGAATTTGGGCTCTTGCAGCCCGAGAGCAGTCCGAATATCAGGATGCTCACCAGCATTAAAAGTTGTCCTTTCATCATCGAATACTCACATAGCCATTTTCAGTAACCAATTGCTGTCCACTTTCTGATAGCAACCATTCAAAGACTGCATAAGATGAAGAATCTTTTTCTTCATCCTCACGCATAACCACATAAAAATCTTTAACATAAGGGTAGCTGCCGTCTTGTATGGTTTGATTACTCGGGGCAATTTCGTTAACCTCTAAAAATTTTAGATTGGGTTGATCATACATGTTTTTTGCGTAGTAATAAACGGAGTAACCTAGGGCATTTGACGTGTTATCGTATTCAACCAAACGATCGATCAGTTCACCCATCATTTCAGGCTTAAGAAAGCTTGGCGCATCTACGAAGGGGATGTCTTTCATGACAAGTCCTTTCATTAAAGTCTGACTGCCAGAATCGTCTGGTCTTTGAAAAGGGATCAAGTCAACCGTTGAACCACCTACCTCATTCCAGTTCACAATTTTCCCAGAGTAGATATCAATCAACTGCTGGCTACTGAGCGAGGTCACCGGATTTTCCTTGTTGGTAATAAAAACCAAAGCATCCTTACCAACAGGTTCAATTTTAAGCTTGACAACACTGTTTTTTAATACTTCTTTGATGGTGTCAGGGGCTTCATACACAATGAGTAAATCAACCTCTTTAGCGATTAAGCGGGTATAAGCATTTGCTGTTTTTGTATGGATGATATTGGCTTCAGCTGCCTCTTGGCTGGCACCTGTTAAGGTCATATAGGTTGAGATAGAAAGGGGTATTGTCGCAGTAGAACCATCCACTCTAGGATAATCTGCAACATCTAGCTTGAGGGGCTCTTCTTGTGCGACTTCTACAGTTGAAACCTCCATGGACTCTGTGGTGCTTTCGGCTCCAGGATTTTTCTCACAACTAGAAATCACCATAAGACTTAAAATCAAAATAAAAAGTAGCGTTAATTTTTTCATATCGTAAATACCTCCCATTTTTTCAGCCTTATTTGCATATTTTTATAAGGTGTCTCTAGTATAGACTATAAAATGGAAAAATAGGCCGTTGTAATCATATTGACACATTAAATAAATTGTGAAATAATACTTGAAACATAAAGGAGCACTCAAATGTCCATTGCAAAACACCCCGACTATAAAATTGAACAGCAACGACTTCAAGAAACGATGACCTATCTGGAAAATGTGATAGTTGCCATCGAAGAAAGTAAAAGTGCTTTTAACGATGAAATAAAAGATGCCTACAAAAGCCTTGATCCCTCAGACAGCAGTTTGAGTTACATGAGCATTATGCTCAACACCAAGTTGCTCGATCAGCTTGAGAAGAATTATCGCAACTACAAGAAGGTCCGAAGAAAACCCTACTTTGCTAGGATTGATATTCAACAGTGGGGTGAAAAGCAGCCCGAGCAGCTCTATATTGGAAAGGCTTCCTTATTTAAAGAAGATATGGAACCTGTCATCATTGATTGGCGATCACCCATTGCCAGCGTCTATTATGATGGTCGCTTGGGTCCTGTCAGCTATAAAACTAGGGACGACCGCATCGAAGCTGAATTATTTCTCAAGAGACAATACACCATCGTAGATGGCCATCTTGAAAATATGATGGATATTGATTTGACGGCTAACGATGCTTTTTTGCAAGCCTCCTTATCGGGATATGCCGATGATCGTCTTAAGGACATTGCCTCAACGATCCAAGCAGAGCAAAATGCCATTATCCGCTCAGATTTAGACCGTCCACTGATCGTCCAAGGGGTAGCAGGTAGTGGTAAAACCACCATAGCCCTCCACCGGATTGCTTACTTAATCTATACTTATGAAGAGAAATTTGATCCGGATCAGTTTATGATCATCGCCCCCAATCGACTCTTTTTAAATTATATCGCTGATGTGTTGCCAGAATTAGGCGTTGAACAGGTCAGACAAACCACTTTTATTGATTTTGCTTTTGAAATCATCGGTCAGAAATTCCAACTGACGTCCTCAGACCATAAATTATTGACCCTCATCGAGACGAATCAAGAGGAAGCTGCAAAGAATGAGCGAGAACGCTTAATCAAATGCACAGAATTTAAGGGATCCTTACTGCTTAAATACATCATAGACAGATATATCGCAGTCCTAGAGCAGGATTTTGTTCCCGATGAAGATTTCTATGTTGATCATTTATTGATTCTAACAGCCGATGAAATTAATAGGGTATTTCTCTATGAAAGTCATTATCCAGCCCTTTATAAAAGGTTGGGCAAGGTGAAAAAGGTGCTAACCAGCACCATGAAGGCGAAGGTAAAGGCTGTCGTGGTGAAATTAGAAGCCACTTACGAAGGACAAATCAACCTTTTGCGCCTTGATTTTAATAGGGAGGAAAGCGAAAAACGCATCCAAATCACGGAGTTGTTGGAAAAAAGAGACGAGCGTTTAGGTCAGTTAGAAAGAGCGAGTAAAAATGCTGTGAATAAGTATATGGCAAAGTTTCCAAAAATGAAACTCATGGAATATTATAAAACCATTATATCTAGCCCCAAATTAATGTTCAATTATAGTGGGGGCATTCTTGACCGAGATCTGTTGGAGCTGGTCAGCGCTTGTTCGAATCAGATTTTTGAAATGAAGAAAATAGAGCTCGAGGATTTGGCACCTCTGCTTTACTTACAGGATAAGCTTTTTGGCTTAAATGAAAAAACAGATGTGAAATATGTGGTCATAGATGAAGCCCAGGACTTTAGCCTGTTTCAATTTTACGCATTAAAAACCTTGTTAGACACGGACAGATTTACCATACTAGGTGATTTATCACAAGGCATTCATTCCTATAAGGCCATTAAAAATTGGGATACGGTCATAAAGAACGTCTTTACAGAAGAAAAAAGTATTTACCTCACTTTAGAGCAAAGCTATCGAACCACGGTTGAAATCATGGAAATGGCCAATCGTGTCATTGCCTTATGCCCTGTTCCAGGTTTGATTTTAGCGAAGCCAGTCGTAAGACACGGAGAAGTCCCAGAACTTCTTGAGATGCTTACAAAAGAAAAGGTGGTCGTTAGTATCGTACAAAAGTTGGAAGCATTTGTGAAAGAAGGGTATCATTCCATCGCCATTATTGGAAAGACCCTTAAAGAATGCGAAGTTTTGGCTAAGGCGATTAATCACAAAAGAGAAACTAAAATTACGCTACTCGATGGCAAAGAAGACAGTTTTCATCACGATATCGTCATCGTTCCCTCCTATTTAGCAAAGGGTTTGGAGTTTGATGCGGTCATGATTGTTTTGTATGAAGAAAGCTATACCGAAGATGAATTGGATATAAAACTTCTCTATGTTGCAATGACGAGAGCGCTCCATAAAGTGTCTTTAATTTATACAAAGGACACCAAAGGCATTATTGCTAAGCTTTTATAAAATAAAAAGGATCATAATATTGATATCTGCTAAAAAAGAGTGTATAATACATTTACTAGGTCTAAAGCACTATATAATATGTGCGCAATTGGGACACTCAACAGAGGTGGGTATGAAATCAGCAAAAAGGAATAATATTGGGGTGATTTCAGTATATGTTGCGATCGTCCTTATAGGTTTCTTTATTTCCTATAAGGGGTCGGATTTTAAAGAATTTACATCAGATAATGCACTTACATTAGCTGGTGATTCTTTTATGCCCAATTTTAAGCAGCATTTACTGACATCAGATACCGTGGGATTACAATCTTATCAAACCACTTTGTTGAAAAGTGAAATGGACAAGATTTCAACAGACGTTTATAAATT
>CAZJIO010000084.1:15930-18920 GCA_964546035.1 uncultured Eubacteriales bacterium
TAATGGGTATAAAATATACTTCAATGACACTTGTATAGGCAGTTTTGGGGATATTGAGAGAGGGCGCAGCAATTCTTGGAATGGCATCGCTCAATACAGCATAGACGCCAAGTTGGTCAAAGAGGTCAATACTTTAAGATTTGACACCTATGCTTCTTATCTTTCTGGACTCAATAAATCCCAGCTCTATCTTGTTTCAAATGAGATGGGGACAGAGAAGTTTGGGAAAATCAATTTTTATGGAGAAAAAACCATTTTGTTCAGCATTGGATTTATCGTTTTTTCCTCGTTGATCAGTTTAATTTTATATATACATTCTAAAAGAAAAGAAACGACCTATATTTATAGTGGTTTGGCCACACTGCTCATTGGTATTTATTTTATGGATTATTTAAGCTCGGAATTTATTATTTTGGATTATCTGTTGTATAAAAAGTCGATTATGACCGCTTTATTTCTTGGGGTAGGATTTTATTCTCTGGCTATTTCCAGCTTCTTTGAAAATCGCGTGCTCAAATACATAGCGATCATCACCATGATTGGCATCATTTTGATGGATGTTTTGACAATAAATATTTTGCAATTTAAGTCTCTATATACTTATTGGTACATGATGGTCCTCTTGAATATGGTGTTTTGGATTGTTTCAGTGATTAAAAACTTGAAAACACATCGGCAAGCTTTTATTTATTTGATGGGTTTTGTTGTTGGCTTAATATTCGCAGCGAGTGCGATTATTTCGGATCTTACAGGCAGTTACTTTAGCATGAACTCACCCATTATTTACTTAGCTACCTTAGCAACAGTACCTTTGTTATTGGCTTATGAAACCATTAAAGAGATAAATGCCCAAATCATTCATGAGAAATCTATGAGGGAAATTGACTTTATAAAATCCATTACCGATGAATTGACGGGTACGTGGAATCAAAGATATCTCTTTATCAAGCTTAAAGAACAGGAGCCCCTTTATACCATTTCAATGATCGATATTGATGACTTTAAGGCCATTAATGATTCCTTTGGACATCCTGCAGGGGATTATGTATTGAAGATGGTGACCCATGACTTGCAGAAATGGTTAAGTGCTTCAGATGTTTTATGCAGATACGGTGGTGATGAGTTTGTCCTGATCACCTATGATTATACAGAAGCAGAAATTTATGAACTGATGGACTTATTTAGAGATTATGTAGATAAGAACCCTTTTGTTTATCACGATGTGAAGATTCATGTCACCCTTTCCATAGGGATTTATACACTTAAGGAAACATTGAGCTCTGAAGAAATTTTACACCATGTAGATGACCAACTTTATTATTCTAAGACAACCGGTAAGAATATGGTGCGTATGTATATAGCAGATGACAAATAAGACCCTGAAACTTTCGGGGTTTTTGTTTTGGGATACAGGGGCATAGAATATCAGTTGTAAATAAGGTCTGATTTTGATAGAATAGGGATAGAGATTTTGCAAGCTAAAAAAATAACTAAAATGAATGATAGAGGTGTCTTTATGTATGATTTGATAATTGTTGGAGCTGGTGCAGCAGGTGTTTTTTGCGCCTATGAGTTGGTAAAAGATGGTACTGATAAAAAGATTCTAATGATCGAAAAAGGTTATCCCTTAAGCAAAAGAAAATGTCCTAAGGTTAAGAATCCTTTCCTGGAATGCAAGTGTAAGACTTGTAGCATTATGGAAGGGTTTTATGGAGCGGGGGGATTTTCAGATGGTAAATACAACATTACCAATAATTTTGGTGGAGAACTTTTCCGTTTTATAGGGAAAGAGGAAGCCATTGACTTAATGTGGCAAGTGGACGATATCAATTTGAAGATGGGTGGGGCTGAGGCTAAACTTTATTCTACAGCTAATGGCGATTTGAAGACCCGTGCCTTAAGACATGACCTACATTTACTAGATGCAAAAGTCAGACATCTTGGGACAGATCGTAACTTGGTCATTGCTCAAAATATGTTTGATTTTATTAAAGACAAAATGGATATCCAGTTTGAAACAGAAGTACTCAATGTGGAAAAAGTGGGCGATAATTTTACGATAGAAACCCAAAAGGAGACTTTTGAGTGTAAAAAACTCATTATCGCAACGGGTCGTACTGGCTCAAAATGGATGGGGAAAATTTGCGAGCATTTTAACATTAAGACAGAAAATAGCCGAGTAGACATAGGCGTGCGTGTGGAATTGCCAGCCCTTGTTTTTAAACACATTACGGATGATGTCTATGAGAGTAAGATCGTTTATAAGACGAAGAAATACAACGATATGGTTAGAACCTTCTGTATGAATCCTTATGGTGAGGTGGTTACAGAGAGCTATGGCGATATTGTGACCGTTAATGGACATAGTTATTCAGATCCGAAATTCCATACGGAAAATACCAACTTTGCTTTGTTGGTTTCTAATAAATTCACGCAACCTTTTAAGAACAGCAACGAATATGGTGAATCCATTGCGAGACTGAGCAATATGCTGGGTGGCGGCGTCTTGATGCAACGTTTTGGTGATTTGGTCAAGGGTAGAAGAAGCAGTGAAAGACGTATGATGAAATGTTTTACGACGCCAACCTTGAAGGCGACACCTGGTGATTTGAGTTTGGTTTTGCCAAAAAGACAACTGGATGACATCGTTGAGATGATTTATGCACTGGATAAAATAGCGCCAGGTACAGCCAATGAAGATACGTTGCTGTATGGTGTGGAAGTTAAATTTTACAATTCAAATGTAGAAGTGGATCAAAACCTTGAAACCAGCGTAAAGGGGATGTATGTACTGGGAGATTGTTCAGGCGTTACCCATTCCTTATCACAAGCAGCAGCGAGTGGCATTCATGTAGCGAGATTGTTGAAGTAGAGGAAGAAAAGAGAAAGGCGTGAGGGCGAAGACCGAGGGCGTGGGATCGAAGGGCGGAGGGCGTGGGATCTTGGGGACGGAGAAAGTGACAACCTTTTCAAGGTTGTCACTTTCTCCG
>CAZJIO010000085.1:0-1448 GCA_964546035.1 uncultured Eubacteriales bacterium
GATAATTTACCATCATTCTCAATGATTGCAAACTCAACATCTGAATAATTAAAAATGTTTTTTCCTCTTAGTAGGCTGGCGAGTTCGTCTACAGTAAAGCGCGCTTTTTTTAAGTTTTTATCTATAATAATACCGTTTTCTATGGCTGTTACGGGTTCGCTATTTGTTATTTTTCTAAACCAAATACTTTTTATATGCAAGTAACCCGTGATAATGGCTAGAGAACCAAGTGTTAATAGGACTGTCGCAGCGGAAGTGGGAGTGCTATTTGTTCCCATTGAAAGGTTGGCTGTTACTGAACCTAATGTAATAATGATAGAAAAATCAAAAAAAGTCATTTGGGAGAGTGCTTTTCTTCCCATAAATCTTGCTACAACTAAAAGGAGCACATATGCAATGATTGCTCTTAGGATCGAATTGATGATTTGTTGATTCATAAAACCTCCTAATTGTCTTAATGGATGCTATTTTATCCACATCAACGGTTTTGTAGTTATGTAAAGTATGGAACAAACAAAAGATCACACATTATTATAGATGTGTGATCTTTTGTTTTGAATCTTTACATTGAATTTACACACAACCTATACCACATTAACATTGGGGTGGTAAATTAAGTCATGTGATAAATAATAGAAATTCAAATGAAAGAGGAGAACAAGAAAATGAAAAATATGAAGTTATTAGCGATTTTAACAGCTTTAGTAATGATGGTGAGTGCTTTAGTGGGTTGTACTGGTGTTGAGAAAGAGGAAGAGGTTTCGGTAACTACAGAAGCAATGGAAGTAAAAGAAACAACTGCTGCACCAACAACAGAAGCGCCAATGGCAAAACTTGAAGGAAAAGTTATTGTTGATGGATCCGGTACAGTATATCCTTTAATGGCTAACATAGCTGAAGAGTATATGGTTAATGTTCAACCTGAGGTAAGTGTTCAAGTAGGTAGAGCGGGTTCAAGTGCAGGTTTTAAAAAATTCATTCCTGGAGAATTAGATTTTTCTGATGCTTCTAGAAAAATTAAAGACGAAGAAGTAGCTCAACTCCAAGAAAAAGGCCTTGTCCTTGGCGAACATGTATTGGAATTTAAATTAGCCCTTGATGGTTTAACAATGGTTATTAATAAAGACAATTCATGGGCAGCAGAAATGACAAAAGATGAAATTGTAGGCATGTATTTATCAGGAACATACAAAGCAGATGATAAGGTATTATGGTCTGATATCAGAGCCGATTGGCCAGCAGAAGAAGTTAAATTCTATGGACCAAACGAAAATCACGGAACTTATGAATTTTTCTACGAAACCATTCTTAAGAAAGCAGAAATGGTTAAGACAGCTAATCTTCAACAAGAGTATTCAACTTTAGTTGACTTAGTATCAAATGATAAAAATGCCATTGCATTCTTTGGATTTGGTTACTATGTTAACAACCAAGACAAATTGGTTGCT
>CAZJIO010000085.1:1458-1709 GCA_964546035.1 uncultured Eubacteriales bacterium
ACTATGTAAGCAATACCGACAAACTTATAGCAGTTAAGATTGACTTTGGTAGTGGTGCGATAGAACCTACATTAGAAACAATTGGTGAAGACCTGCCATATGCTGGGTTTACACGTCCTGTATTTACATATCTTAATGTAAACTACGCAAAAGAAAGACCACAAGTTCTTGATTATGCAAAATATGTTGTTTCTTTAGAAGGTGCAAGTAGATTAGCAGGTGCGAATGGATTTGCTCCTCTACCAGACTCA
>CAZJIO010000085.1:1735-7861 GCA_964546035.1 uncultured Eubacteriales bacterium
TATCAAAAACAATTAGACGCTATTAAATAATTATAGTAGCAAAGCTTTTACATTAAGGCGAGAAGGACAACGTTCTTCTCGCCTTAAAAATTTATGGAGGAATACATCATTGGAATTACATAATTTAAAGTGGACTCGAAGAATCAGTCAGTATCTGCATATTAATAATTATAAAATTCGAACAAAACTATTGGCCATGGTTATTTTATCAAGCTTATTACCCATCCTAATATTAAGTATGATAAGCATCAGTACTTCAAGTAGTGAAATAAAAAAAGAAATTTATAAGGGTAATCAATTGTATAGCACCTTAACAAAGGAAAGAATTAATCAATATTTTTTTGTGAGAGAGGGTGATGCTGAAATTTTAGCCCAATCCAAAAGTATCAGTGAAGGCATCGAAAGAATAAATGGATTTAATTTAAGTCCTGAAGAGAATGAAAGTGTTTTAGAGGAGTTTAAAGATATATTAAGTATACCTGTAGAAAAATATCATTATACAGATGTTTTTATAACAAACAAATATGGAGAAATCGCCTATAGCCTTAATTATAACAAGCTAGATTTAGCACCGTTGGTATTTTCAGGCGATTTTACTAATAAGGCAATGGCGGGAGAAAAAAATTGGACGGGCGTGTTTAGAAATAGCTTTATTGATGACAACATTATGGTTTTAGCGACCCCCATCTATTCCTACGTAAATAAGAGCGATCCTACACCGATAGGTACTTTAAATATAGTTTTAAACCAAGGAACAATCAATGAAATCGTTCAAACGGGTATTGATATACTTGGTTCAACAGGGGATTCGTATTTGATAGATTCAGAAGGCTTACTGCTCACAAATACCATGAAAGAACCCTTTGCAAATGGTGCAGCTTTAAACGAATCACTTAAGACAGAAAATGCAACTGTCTTATCAAGCTATATTGCTAGCGAAGCCCTTGATTTTAATCAAACAATTAGCTACAAGGGTTATTCAGATAAAGTAGTTATTGCAACCTTATCGGTAACAAAAGTTGGAGCTACTTCTGTTGGTCTCGTCACAGAGGTTGAAGAAGCAGAAGCTCTAAGTGCAATAGTACACTTGAGAAAGAGTTTGTTGTTAATTGCTTTAATCATCATTGCGATTTCCGCTTTTCTTGCTATTGGTATCGCCTTTTCCATCAGCAGACCTATTGGTAAAGTGATCAATATTACAAATAAAATAGCTGATTTTGATTTGCATATACCTCAAAGAAAGGGAGAATCCAAACGAAAAGATGAAATTGGAGATTTAGAAAGAGCTATTGTTAAAATCGCAAACAACCTAAAAAACATCATTAAAGAGGTCGAAAAATCTGCTGGAGAAGTCGCGCTCTCATCAGGTGACTTGAAGACGTGTTCGTTACATGCTTCTATGGCAGCAGATGAAGTTGCAAAAGAAATCAATGAAATATCGAAGGGGTCACTGGAACAAGCTCAAAGTGCTGAAGATAGTTTTAACAAAACAACAGAACTTAGCCGTATACTAGCTACTGATTATGAGCATTTAATGCAGATGAACCAATCCACTCATCAAGTCAGTCTATTAGCAGAATCTGGGCTAGAAGTTATTCATTTATTATCGGAAACTAATGATCAAACACGAATGACCAATCAAAAACTGCACCAGAGCATTTTGAAATCCCATGAAAGTTCAAAAAAAATAGAAGAAGCTAGTCAGCTCATAGCAGACATAGCCAACACAACAAATTTACTTTCTTTAAACGCATCGATTGAGGCGGCAAGAGCAGGAGAGCATGGGAGAGGTTTTGCAGTAGTAGCCAATGAAATTAGAAGTCTTGCAGATCAATCACGGATCTATAGTGGATCAATCAATCAAATCATTGATGAATTAAGGCGAGACACGATAGAAGTAGAGGACAGTGTTGAGGATTTAATCCATATTTCAAAGGAACAAATGGATAGTGTCAATCTTACAAAAGAAAAATACTTAGAAATTGCCCAAGCCATTCAAATAGCAGAATCCAAGGTTGATATTTTAAATCAATCAAGAACCTTAATTGATAAAATGAGAATAGATGTTGAAATGGGTATTCAACAATTGGCGCAAGTGAGTGTGCAAAATTCCGCAAGCACACAAAATGTATCTGCATCTGTACAAGAACAAACTGCTACATTAGAAGAAATATCTTCCTCAAGTCATTCTTTGGATGAACTCGCTATAAAGCTAGAAAAATTAGTGGGTATATTTAAGGTGTAATTGTTGCACAATAAAAACTTAACATGGAATTTACATTGAATATATGTGAGGTTTACAACAGAGTGATAAAATTACAAAAGTACAATGCATTTAATACGAGGAGATCAAAATGAAAAATATAAAATTATTGGCAATATTAACAGCTTTTGTAATGATGACAAGTGCTTTAGTGGGCTGTTCAAGTGGTTCAGAGGAAGAAGGTTCTGCAAATGAGCTTGAAGGTAAAGTCGTTGTAGATGGATCAGGAACGGTTTATCCATTAATGGCTAACATTGCTGAAGAATATATGGTGAATGTTGGACCAAATGTCAGCGTTCAAGTTGGTAGAGCAGGTTCAAGTGCTGGTTTTAAGAAGTTCATCGCAGGTGAATTAGACTTTTCAGATGCATCTAGGAAAATAAAAGATGAAGAAATTACTCAACTTGAAGAACAAGGTCTAAAAATGAATGAAAATATTCTTGAATTTAAGATTGCTCTTGATGGGTTAACGATGGTCATTAATAAAGATAATACCTGGGCTACTGAAATGACACAGGATGAAATTATCACCATGTATTTATCAGGATCTTATCAAGAAAATGATAGAGTACTTTGGTCTGATATTAGGGCGGATTGGCCAAGCGAAGAAGTTAAATTTTACGGTCCTAATGAAAATCACGGAACCTATGAATTCTTCTATGAAACAATATTAAAAAAAGAAGAGATGGTTAAGACAGCTAGTCTTCAGCAAGAATATTCTACCTTGGTTGATCTGGTATCCACAGATAAGAATGCGATTGCCTTCTTTGGTTTTGGTTATTATGTAAGCAATAAAGATAAGCTTGTTGCAGTGAAGGTTGATTTTGGTAGTGGACCTGTTGAACCTACTTTAGAAACGATTGGGGAAGATCTTCCTTATGCAGGGTTCACCCGTCCAGTTTTCACTTATCTTAATGTTAACTATGCAAAGGAAAGACCACAGGTCCTTGATTATGCTAAATACGTTGTTTCCCTTGAAGGTGCAAGTAGGTTGGCAGGAACAAATGGATTTGCACCCTTACCTGATGCTGTTTATGCCGAATATCAAAAACAACTAGACGCTATAAAATAGGAGTGTTTTTATGATGAACCTTGTAAAAGGAACTAAAAAGAAGAAAAATGTAATAGAAAATATGATTCCAACTATTTTGTTGATACTAGCTTCTGTTTCTGTACTCACCTCCATAGGCATCGTGTTGACCTTAGTTGTCGATGCCATACGATTTTTGGAGGAGGTGCCCTTCAAAGAAATGTTTGGTAAGGAGTTGGCACCGTTGAAGGAGAACCCATCTTTTGGATTTTTACCCTTAATTACGGGTACGATTATTACCTCGGTAATAGCAATGGCTGTTGCAATTCCAATTGGATTAACAGCTGCTATTTACTTAAGTGAGTTTTCATCAGCAAATCGAAGAAAAGTTTTAAAACCTATTATTGAAGTGTTAGCAGGGATTCCTACTATCGTATACGGTTTTTTTGCTTATGCATTTGTTACGCCTTTGTTAATGAAGATTATACCTGGAATAGAAGCAAAGAATGCCCTAAGTCCAGGAATTGTAATGGGGATTATGATTATTCCGATTATCACATCCTTATCAGAAGATGCAATGAATTCTGTACCAAATAACATTCGTGAAGGCGCATTAGCCCTTGGAGCAACGAGATTAGAGGTTGCTTTTAAGGTTATTGTTCCAGCTGCTATTTCAGGTATTATTACTTCTTTCGTATTAGGGGTTTCAAGAGCGATAGGTGAAACGATGATTGTGACCATAGCCAGTGGTAGTGCAAAGAATTTTACGCTAGATATCACTCAACCTATGCAAACAATGACAGCATACATAGTGGAGTTCACAAGCGGCGATGCAGGCAGTGGTACGGTTGGCTATTATAGTCTATATGCTGTAGGTTTATTGCTGTTTATATTCACACTCCTCATGAACTTGTTAGCAAAGTATATTACAAAAAAATATAGGAAGGAGTATTAATATGAAATCTTATATGAGTGTAGAAGCAACTAATAAACGCATGAAAAAAAGAATTTTATTGGATAAAATTGCAAGAATGATTTTTCCACTTACAATAATATTTGCCCTCTTCGTATTAGGCTTATTGCTGTACCAAGTAGTGAGCCAGAGTGTTGGCTGGTTAGATTTACAATTTTTAACAAGTCGATTATCAATTTCTGCTGATCGAGCTGGGATAGAAAGTGTTATCATTGGCTCATTGTTATTAATGGTAGTTGTAGCTCCAATCACTTTGTTTTTGGGAGTAGCAACGGCGATTTATATGGAAGAATATGCAAAAAAAGGTGTCATCCAATCGCTGATCAATATGAATATCTCCAATTTATCAGGAGTTCCTTCGGTAATTTTTGGATTGTTAGGACTTGCTGTTTTTGGAAGGCTCTTTAAATTAGGTTCTAGTGTATTAGCCGGAGGACTCACCTTATCGTTATTAGTGCTTCCCATTATTGTTGTATCGAGCCAAGAAGCGATTAGAGCAGTACCTAACTTTCTCAGAGAAGCTTCCTTTGCGTTAGGCGCAACTAAATGGAAGACAGTTTGGAAAATTGTATTGCCCGCTGCATTACCAGGTATTATGACAGGTGCGATTTTATCTCTTTCAAGAGCTATTGGAGAAACGGCTCCCTTAGTTGTTCTTGGAATACCCACATTAATTTTGAGGACGCCTACAAGTGTTATGGATGACTTTACAGCACTTCCAATCCAAATATACTATTGGACATTAGATACGGTACTTACAAAGGAATATGCCAATCTTGCAGCTGCAACGATTATTGTATTGCTGGTACTGCTCTTTGTAATGAATTCCATTGCCATAATCATTAGAAATAAATTCCAAACACGATATTAGTGTTGAATAAAACATGACAAGGGTCAAAAAATGGCTCTAGGGAAATCCCTAGAGCCATTTACTTATGATTTCTTACTGAATAATTTCATAAGACCAATCCTGAATACCACCAAAATCATATACGTTGATGTAACCAAGTTCTATGAGAGCATTCGCTGCAATTTCACTTCTTCGACCACTTCTACAATAAACCAATATCGTTGCGGATTTATCATTTAGAGTGGTCTCTGCGCTTTCCTTTATGTCATCAACAGGAAGTAGGAGAGCGCCTTCTATATAGCCGGTATTATATTCCTCTAAGGTTCTAACATCTAGTATTACAAGATCTGAATTCTTTTCCATCATTTCCTTAGCTTCTGAGGAAGTGATTTTTGTATATCCCGAGGACGTAGTTTCGGTATTCTTTGAACAACCAACTAAGGCAGTTGTTATGACCATTATCAGAGCAAAAATAAATAGCGTTTTCTTCAATGGGTTCTCCTTTATATGAAATAATTAAATTAGTTAAAATATATTATATCACATTATTCGAATATTGCAATGTTAATTAAGTCAATTGTTGGGAATCATCACCGTTAACGAGAACTTCTACAGCGCCAGTATCTGGATTCATGAGTAAACCATGAATGAGAATATGTTTTGGAATAAGCGGATGGTTTTTAATCATGCTAACACTTTTTCGAATTGAATCTCTGACACAATCAAAGCCGTGTAACCATTCATCTAAATCAATGCCAGCGTATTCTAATATTTTAAGGGTTTCAGGCTGAATTCCTTCCTCAATCATTTTTTCTTTAATTCTTGATGAACTTGTATTGCTCATGCCGCAACCTTCATGGCCAATAACGAAAATCTCATCTGCATGAAGTTCATAAATAGCCACAACGATGCTTCTCATGATACTCCCAAAAGGATGGGTGATGATTGCACCGGCGTTTTTTATGATTTTAGCATCCCCATTCTTGAGACCAAGGGCTTTAGGAAGAAGT
>CAZJIO010000085.1:7923-8620 GCA_964546035.1 uncultured Eubacteriales bacterium
AGCAGCGTATTGTTCATAGGCTTTCTGGTCTATAAAATCAGCGTTTTGTTTGAGTAATTCGTCGAGTTTGCTCACTTTAATCCTCCCTTGTTTTTTATTAGTATACTGCATTCAGAAAGCTTTGTAAAATAAATCACTTCATTTAAGCAATGTACTTGTGGGTTTGTTCTTATTTTGATATACTTTAATTTAATAAAATTTGAGGAAAAAGGGAGAAAATATGTTTAAAAAATTGAAAGCTATGTTAAATATAAAGTATTCAACAATAAGTGCCTATGTCATTATCACAACGGTTATTATTTTTTTACTTGCATTTATGACCATGAATATCAGTGATATATTGACGAATATTTCAAATGCTTTGCAAACTGTGTTCAGTATTTTATTTCCTGTTATTCTAGGTATCATTATCGCTTATATCCTTGATCCATTGGTTGCAATGTTTGAAAAAGCACTCAGAAAAATTAAATTTCTCAAATTTAAAAAAGATAAAAAGTATCGCACTTTATCGGTATTCATCTCCTTTCTTATTGTAATAGCCGTCGTTTCTCTCCTTATAACCCTGTTTATCTTTAGTATTACCAATCAAATTGCATCGATGAGCTTAGATGAGGGGATTGAAGCAATTGCAAATTATATTAACAGCTTTGCAGACTCCCTTGCAGGCATTGGTGAACAACTGGAAACTCTCAATATT
>CAZJIO010000085.1:8632-18330 GCA_964546035.1 uncultured Eubacteriales bacterium
GGTTCAGTCAGTAATATGTTGTTGAATTTTACAGCTTCAGTAACAAGTGGTATACAAGAATTTACAAAGAATTTTTTAACATTTACTTCAAGTTTCTCGAAAACGATTGCCAATATTTTTATATCAATTATCATAGCTATTTATCTGTTATTGGATAAAGATACCTTTCTAGCATATAGCAACAGATTGTTTGAGGCAGTGTTCAAAGAAAAAACACGAGAAAAATATAAGGACTTGTGGCATGTGTTTGATAACATATTCTCGGGATATGTCCGAGGACAATTACTAGATGCCTTATTTATGTGTGTTGTCATCAGCGTTGCGTTATCCATTATAGGGATAAAATTTAGTGTGCTAATTGGCGTGATTGCAGGTTTAGCTAACCTCATTCCCTATTTTGGACCTTTTGTGGCTTATGCTGGAACCCTTCTGTTTGGGCTCCTTAATGGACAATTTAATCAAGTGATTATTGCCCTTATTGTACTTGTGATTATTCAGCAAATTGACGGCAGTATCATCGGACCCAAATTTATTGGAAATTCAGTGGACTTGAAACCAGTGCTCATACTAATTGCTGTTATAGTGGGTGCATCTGTTGCCGGTGTACTCGGTATGATCTTAGCAGTACCTGTCACTGGATTTTTAAAGGTTATACTAGATCGATTTGTTGAACGGCGCTTAGAGAAAAAGGCATTAGAAGGAGATGATAGCGTTGAAGGTATTAATAGTAGACGATGAAGCCGGCATTAGGGATCTGATTAAAGAATACATGCTCGTTGAAACCTATGAGGTAACTGAAGCAGTAGATGGTATTGATGGCTTAAATAAATTCAAAAATGGTGATTTTGATTTGATTATTTTAGATGTGATGCTTCCTAAAATGGAAGGCTGGAGCGTATGCAGAGAGATCCGTAAAACTTCTCGTATACCCATTATCATGCTAACAGCAAGAGGAGAAGAATACGATAAGCTTTTTGGCTTTGAAATGGGCGTTGATGATTATATGGTCAAGCCCTTTAGCCCCAAGGAATTAATGGCAAGAATTAAGGCGGTCTTAGGTAGAATTCAGGCGATAGAGGCACCTAAACAGGCCGACCATAGAATTGTCATAGGCAAACTTGTCGTTGACTTAGATGGTAGAAGCATATACATAGATTCTATAAAACTTCCATTGACACCGAAGGAATATGAACTTTTAAGCTTTTTTGCTCAGAATTTGAACATTGCATTTTCAAGAGAACAATTGCTAACCAGTGTATGGGGTTATGACTTTCCAGGAGATGACCGTACGGTAGATAGTCATGTAAAAATGCTCAGAGGACATCTGGGACTTTATCGAAAATGGTTGGTAACAGTTTGGGGAATTGGCTACAAGTTTGAGCCAGAGGTGAAGTGATGAAAAGTATTCGTTTTAAACTATGGCTCGGTATGATGTTTTTGGTTTCTTTTATGTTGCTATTACTTTGGCTTTTTCAGATTGTTTTTTTAGAGCAATTCTATTTGGAACATCAGATCAATAGACTTTCTGATAAGAGCAGCGGTTGGGTTCAAGAGCTAGAGGTATTAGATGACTTATCAGAGATTTCTACCAATCAATCCCTTCGAGACAGTTTAGATGCTTTTGCTTACACATATCATCTCAATCTAGAAGTCATAGATATAGAGGGAAAGTTAGTTTATGAAGCAACATCAAATGCTGATCAACAAGCGCCCAATATGTTTAGAAAATCAATAACAGAAATTTTAAACAAGGCACTGACCGGCGAAAAGGTATTGACAACACTTGAACATCCTAGATTTGACACGGCTTTTCTCGTAATGGGTGAGCCCATTGTAGCCACTGTGAATTCTAAGGCTACAGTGACTGGTGTTTTTATTTTGAACGCACCATTGGCGCCAGTTTCAGATACGGCATACATATTAAAGCAACAACTCATACTCATAACGATTATTTTATTGATTGTGGCATTTATTCTGGCTTTTATGATTTCTAAGCATTTCAGTAAACCACTTTCGCAAATTAGCCGAGTAGCCAAAGAAATGTCTAAAGGACAATTTGACACAAGGATCAGAAAAGTGAGTAAAGATGAAATTGGGCAACTGGCTGCCCATATAAATGAAATGGGAGTCGAATTAAAACGTACCGATTTGTTAAGAAAAGAACTGATTGGGAATATATCCCATGAGTTGAGAACACCTTTAAGCCTCATACGAGGTTATGCAGAAACCATCAGAGATGTGAGTGGAGAACAAACTGAGAAAAGAAATAAGCATATTGGTATCATCATTAATGAATCAGAGCGATTGGGTTGTTTAATAGATGATATCCTAAAGTTATCACAATTGGAGGTTGGCGCAGTCAAACTGGATCAAAAAGGTTTTGATTTGGTCCAGTTGCTTCATAAAGTCCAAAAGGGATTTGAAGATTTAGCGGTAAAGAAACAAATTTCCTTTGAAATGAAGACGGATTCATCACTATTAGCTATGGGAGATGAAGCACGAATTGAGCAAGTACTTTATAATTTGATTGGAAATGCTTTTCAGCACACTCTTGCAGGAGGCCATATTGAGGTATTATTGGAAAAACAAGCTTCATCAATCAGAGTGGCGGTTAAAGACGACGGTGCTGGAATTCCACAGGAGGAATTAGGTTCTATATGGGAACGCTATTATAAAGCGTCATCAACAGGTGAGAAGATTTCAGGTACCGGGCTGGGACTTGCCATAGTGAAAAGCATCTTGGTTGCACATCAGGTTAGATATGGTGTTGAAAGTAAAATAGGTGCGGGTTCAACTTTTTGGTTTGAGTTAACAACTTTTAAATAAGGGTGAAAAAAGTGTTTAGAACAATCTAAATACTTTTTTTATTTCTATCACATCTACATCATACTTCTATCACATTTACTTATTATAATAAACTCATACCAGTCAAACAGTGCAGGACACTGAATTGAACAACACATCAATAAAGGAGAATAATATTATGAAAAGACATTTGAAAATGATAACAGCTATTGTGGTAACAGGTATTTTAGCAACATCCAGTATGGTAATGGCAGCAGAAGGAACTTATGGTTCAGCTGGTGCGGTAGCGGACGATAGTTTCACCCTTGAGGAAATGATGGTTTATGCCATTCAAGATGAGTATTTTGCTCAGGCAGAATATGTGGCTATTATGGATGCTTTTGGATCTCAACGTCCTTTCTCAAACATTGTATTATCAGAGAAAACGCACATTGCTTTGCTTCTTCCCTTATTTGAAACCTATGAATTTGCAGTTCCAGTAAACGATGCAGAGAGTAAAGTTGTGTTAGCGGATACACTCCTTGAAAGTTATAACCTTGGAGTAGATGCAGAGATTAAAAACATCGCTATGTATGAGGCATTTTTAAAAGAAGATTTGCCTGAAGATGTTCGAGCTGTATTTGAACGTTTACAAGCTGCTTCTGAAAATCATTTAAGAGCTTTTGAAAATGCAGCAGCTGGCACCATGGGTAATGGTGGTAGCAAAGATGGTTCACGCGGCAATGGTAAAGCAGGTAAAGTTGGAAGAGGTAGTTGTGGTGGCAGCGGCAGAGGAACTATGAGCAACACAGATTGTATATTGTAATCAGACTAAGGTGACAAAAAAGTAGGAAGGGGTGTATATTACCTCTTCCTACTTTTTTTAGTTCTCTTTCAAACTGGATAATGAAACTTCTTTTGAAGTTTCAGGCTGATTAAGAGCGTGTATATTTGCGGTTCCCTTGTTCTCATTAACCTGTTCGATGTAAATTTGGGTGTCGTTATAAGTAACATCAGCCATACTGAGTGAAGCTGCAATTTCTCTTGCGCGTTTTTTGTCCATCCTATTAAGCTCCTTTTGGGTTCGTCACAACCTTAGTATGGTCTTAAACAGGGTAAAACATTCATTTTAAAAATTGGTTTGTTTTGCCCATTTTATAGGCTAAGATGATGATTTCTTGCTCTTCTTGAGTCATTTCACGGGCATACATTTTTTTGAATTGTTCAAGAAGCTTTGGAAAATCTATTTCTCTCTTTATTTGTCGTGGTTTAACGATCACAAAGGAAGGATCATAAAACTTGGGTTGTATGGATGCGTTCATGATTTTTTTAAATATTTCAGCAGTATAAAAGGCATCATGTAGGGCATTATGAAAATCTAAGGTAATAGGCAGATTGAGTGCTTCAACTGTTGTGCGAAGACCTAACAAGTTCTTCCCCGGCAATTCTAGATAAATAGACGCATAAGGTTGAAGATTAATATAACTTCTAGACAAAGATTTGCGATTCAATTGATGTCCATCAATATTTCTAAAGAGTTCCTTAATATCCGACATGCCCCAAATGCAAAAGTGAGTCTCAGTTTCACCTATAAACTCAATGAAATCAGTATACACATCGGGGAAGATGGATTCTGATTGAAGCTGCTCTGTGGTAATGCCAGTCAATTCTGTAATAAAGGAGCTAATTTCTGTATAGAAAGTAGGTTTAATAAAACGGTTAAAGGTCCCAAGGGTATTCAACTGCTGATCTAATTTTATGGCGCCTATTTGGATGATTTCAAAAGGATAATGGGCACGAACAGAAGTAAAGTCTTGATTAAATTCTAAATCAAATACAATGTAATGCATCATAGGCTCCTTTGCTGTGATGTTTCTATCGCTTTATATCCATTAGTGTACACAATTTAAAATAAAAAAGATAGCACTATAAAATGAGCACTAATATTTTACTTGTATGGGTAACTTAATTGTAATATACTTGCATTCAATGAAGTTAACTTAAAAGGAGAAAGAAATGATTAAAATAATGGCAGATTCAACTTGTGATCTGACGAGCGAAATAGTAGAAAAGTATGATATAAGCATTGCGCCTTTGAGAATTATTATTGAAGGAGTTGAATATAGAGATGGGGAGGAAATAAAACCCGATGAATTTTTCGGGAAATTAGAGCACTTAGTAACCCATCCAACCACCAATATGCCAAGCCCAGTAGATTATGTGAATCTTATTAAAGAAGCTGTTGATGGTGGGCATACTGAAATACTGTGTATCTGTATGTCCAGTGGGACAAGCGGTTCTTACCAGTCAGCAATGATTGGAATGAATGATTTCTTTGAGGAATTTCCTGAATCCCAAGTCAAAATACATATTGTTGATTCTAAATGCATGAGTCATGGTAGTGGCTGGTTGGTGCTTAAAAGTGCTATGTTTAGAGAAAAGGGTATGACTTTTGACGAACTGATAGAATTTAATGAAACCTACAAAACATACGTAAAACATTTTCTCTCAGTTGATGATTTAGATCATTTGATTAAGAGTGGCAGATTAACAAATGCCAGCGCCTTTATTGGCAAGGTACTCAATCTTAAACCTATTATGAGTATGAGAAAAGGAAAAGGCGCTATCGTTGGCAAAGAAAGAGGTAGGAAAAAGGTATTAAAGCATTATATAAGAGAATTTATTGAACGCATAGATGATCAGATGACGGATTTTATTATTATCGGTTATACATCAGATAAAAGCTACGCAGAAAATTTGAAAAATATGATTTTGGATGAAACGGAGTTTAAAGGAAAGATGTATCTGATGCAAATGGGAGTTGTCGTTGGTAACCATGTTGGTCTAGGTGCTTTATCTCTCTATTTTATGGAAAAAGACAGAAAAAAAGATGGTTTAGTGGTTAATGAGGTCCACGAGCTTGTTAGAAAGAAAAATGAGCTAATGAAAAAATTCAAAAAATACAAATAACACTTAAAAAGGCGATAGATTTAGGATTATTGAACATTTATATTGTTAATAATTTGATTGTGTGGTATTCTTATGATGAAATGCTTTGATAATCAAACTATTATAAGGAGTAAATAAATGAATATACCTAAAATGAAAATTGGTGATCTTACATTCAAAATACCTATTATACAAGGGGGTATGGGAATTGGGGTCTCGCGTTCTTCTTTAGCGTCAGCTATTGCAAATGAAGGCGGATTAGGTGTCATCTCTGGCGCACAGATTGGTTTTGAAGAATTAGACTTCGAAACAAATCCGAAAGAAGCCAATATTAGGACTTTGAAAAATGAAATCATAAAAGCAAAAGAAAAAAGTCCAGAGGGTTTCATTGGTGTCAATTTGATGGTGGCAATGAAAAATTATGCTGAGATGGTTAAAGCTGCTGTAGAAGCAAAAGTAGATGTTATTATATCAGGTGCAGGACTGCCTCTTGATTTGCCAGCACTTGTTCAAAATACAAAGGTTAAGATTGTTCCAATCGCATCTTCTCTTAAGGCGGCAAGAATCATTGCTACCTCTTGGCGCAAAAACTACAATCGTGAACCAGATGCGATTATCATTGAAGGTCCAGAAGCAGGCGGACATTTAGGTTTTAAAAGCAAACAACTTATTGACAATACAACTGAGACGCTAGAGTCTATTGTGGTACAAGTTATCGACTATTTGAAGGATTTTAATAAAGATATACCTGTTATAGCAGCTGGTGGCGTTTATACGGGTGAAGACATCGGTAAATTCTTACAGATGGGTGCGGCAGGCGTTCAAATGGCAACAAGATTCGTTCCGACAGAGGAATGCGATGCCAGTGATGGTTTCAAACAAGCCTACCTTGACGCAAAACTAGAAGACATTGTCATTACCAATAGCCCGGTAGGTTTACCAGGTAGAGCACTTTATAATGATTTTCTAAAAAAGCTTGAAATCACTAAAAAAGAAGCGATATCCAAATGCTATGTATGCTTAAATCACTGCAATCCAGCAGAAACACCTTATTGCATCACAAAAGCTTTGATTAATTCAGTAAAAGGTAATGTTCAAGATGGGCTTTTATTTGTTGGTAGCAACGTGTACAGATGTAATAAAATAGAAAAGGTCAAAGATGTTATTTCGGGACTTATGTTAGAATTACAGACCGTTTAAAGGTCGAAATAACGGTTAACGAAGTTATAAAACGAGCCACAGGTTTATAAACCTGTGGTTTTTTCTTAAATGATAGATTACAATAAGTCTAAGAGCCTTAAAGGAGATATTTGACATGTCGGGAAACTCAAGATCAGCAATTAGTGTAGGTAGTAAAGTTAAAGTTGTACAAAAACAAGACCAATCCTCTGGTAAATTAACCGAAGGTGTTGTGATGAAAATATTAACTAATTCACCAACACACCCTCATGGGATTAAGGTGATGCTAGTAGGAGGTATTGTCGGGAGAGTTAAGGAAATACTGGCCTAGCGTCATCTGAAACGTTGGAGGGGAATGCTTATGAGGGAGATGTTAGAAGAATTTAATAGATTAAATGATTGTGTCGGTCGTTTCGAGAAGAAATACAGGATCAAACAAACAATCAAGCAAACAGCTATGTCCAAAGTGCTCCTCATTGAGGATGAATCGGGTATGTTGTTAGTGGCTAAAAAAGTTGCCAATGATAGAAGAGAACTTTTGAAAGAATACGATCTTCTAAAAAATATAGATTGCGAGCATCTTCCAAAGGTATATGAAATCATAGAGGAAATAGATTATTCCTATATCATTATGGCTTATATTGATGGGGTTACCTTGCAAGAAGTCATTAATGAAAGAAAACAACTCACTGAAATGGAAGTTATTAATTTTGGCATACAGATTTGCAGTATTTTGAAGATTTTGCATGATAAAAAAATGATACACAGAGATATCAAACCAGAAAATATTATGATTAGTCATCATAAGCTTTATTTGATTGATTTTAATGCAGCAAGAGCGTTCAATGAGCAAAGCGACTCAGATACCGTAGTTATTGGAACGAGGGGTTTTGCATCTCCAGAGCAATATGGTTATTGTCAGACAGATACAAGAACGGATATTTATTCCCTTGGTGCTACAATGCATTATCTACTCACAGGAGAAACTTTATTTAGGGATAATAGGGGTTCTGGCGTTGAACATGACATCCATAAGGACTTAAGAAATATTATTGAAAAGTGCATGTCCTTTAATCCGCAGAATCGATATGCTAATGTAAGCATTTTGAGTAAGAAATTAGAGAATGCAGGAAGTAGGGAAAGCGGTCTATCGAACTTTAAAGGGTGGCGTTTTTTTGTAGCAGGGTGTTTCGTAGGGATTTTATTAATCTTTCTTCAATCTCAGAATATCGTAAATATTAATAAGGACATATTGGACAAAAGTCATAAGCCAGCAGGTGTTACGGATATAGATCAGACTGTTTTAGCGTTGGATTCAAATGCTGAAATCACATTTCAAGATCCAGCGTTTGAAGAAGTTGTAAGACAATTACTTAATAAAAATACATCCGATAAAATGATTCTGAACGAACTTGATAAAATCACACAAATTTTTGCTATAGGAAATTCTGTCATCATACCTGGTGCAGATGGCTCAGTATCCTTTAATTATTCGCTATCTAATCAAATAAATGGACAAGACTACATATCGGTTTACTTTTTAGAGGATGGCTCATCCCGTATGGAGCGAGGTGGTATTCAATCTTTAGAGGATGTTAAATATCTGAGGAATTTAAGGGTGCTGGACCTAAAAAAGCAAAGAATATCGGACTTATCACCTTTGAAGAACTTAAAATATCTGACGAATATTAATTTTACGGATAATTATATTTCGGACCTGACACCAATCGCTGAACAGAAGAGTTTGGTAGGGATTATTTGTGATGGTAATCAGATTGAGGATATAGATCCTTTAGAGTCCATAGTTGAACAACTTTTTCAAATCGGATTCGCCTCAAATGATATCACCAATTCAGACCTATTAAGTAAAGCCAGAAATCTAAGTTACATTAATATGTCAAATAACAATATTGATAAATATCCTGATTTATCTCAGCTTAAGGATATTAAAGAGGTTAATTTTGATGGAAACCCATGTGAATTTACAAAAGAATAGTGGAAAATAAGGTGGTAGTACGAAGCATTTTATGATATAATCTCAATAATTGTCATATTATGGGGGGAACATAGTGAGTCAGTCAAAAACAGAGGTTATACAAAATCAATTACTTGAATCAGGGAATATTTTCAATGCACTTGCAGCAAACGAAGATTCATTTACCCAAGAATCACTTGGCGAGTATCTGAATCAAAAAATTCAAGAAAAACAGATGAAGAAATCGGATGTACCACAGTATTCTGGTCTTTCAACATCCTATGTATATGAGATTTTCGCCTCTCAAAAAATCCCTACGAGAGAGAAGGCTATTCAACTTGCCTTTGGTTTGAAATTGAGCTTTTCAGAAACGCAAAGACTTTTGAAATTATGTCTTGTTAGTGAGCTATATAGCAGAAATAAACGAGATGCTGTATTGATATTCGCACTTAATAAACAATTGTCCATCTTTCAAACGGATGAATTATTATTTGAGATTAAAGAAAAAACTTTACTACAGGAATGATAGAGCTAGCATATACAAGTGCTAGCTTGCTTTATGTGTCGGGAATAGTTTGCGGGGGAAAATAGGATGAGAAATTTTAAGAAGATTGTAAGTGGTTTGCTTTTTTTCTTGATGGGATTAATATTGAGTTTTTTTATTGGTGATTTGATCCTTGGTAACATAATAGAGCTAAATAAGGACAATTTGGTAGCTGAGGTAGATAATGCTGTAGTTGCTCGACGCACAGATGCAGAAGGGCTTGAGTTTCAAGGTATATTTCATGAAAAAAAAAAAAAAAAAGCCATC
>CAZJIO010000086.1:0-18172 GCA_964546035.1 uncultured Eubacteriales bacterium
GATTTAGAACAAAAAATACTTGATCAAAATACAACGGGTGTCATATTGTTAAAAACCACAGAGGTGGAACCAAACAGAGAACAACCTAGAAAAAACTTTAATGAAGATGCACTTCAAGAATTGGCGGAGTCCATTAAGCAATATGGAATTATTCAACCCATCATTGTGACAAAAAAAGAAAATTACTTTGAAATCATAGCGGGTGAAAGAAGATGGCGAGCTGCTAAAATTGCAGGATTAAAGGAAGTTCCGGTGGTTATAAAAGAATACTCTAAGGATGATTTGTTAGCTGTTTCATTAATAGAAAATATTCAAAGGGAAAATCTGAACCCCATTGAAGAGGCCCTCGCATATAAAAAGTTATTAGTGGATTTTGATTTAAAACAAGATGAGGTTGCTGATAAAGTATCAAAAAGCAGATCAGCTATTGCAAACACCATGAGACTACTTAATCTTGATGAGCGGGTTCAACAAATGATTATTGACGAAATGATATCAAGTGGTCACGCAAGAACACTCCTCGTCATAGAAAGTAAACAACAACAATATGATTTAGCCTATAAAATTTTTGACGAAAAACTCAGTGTTCGTGAAACAGAAAAATTGATAAAGAATATTGGAAAACCTGTTATAGTTAAAGAGAATTTGGCGCAAAATTTATTAGACCCTATTTATAAACAAATCGAAAATAATATACAACAAATATTGGGAACAAAGGTTGGCATACAAAGACATGGTGTGGAAAAAGGTACAATTCAAATAGAGTACTTTTCCAACGAAGAACTTGATAGAATTATGGAATTGTTAGGATCAATAACACGTCAATAAAAAGGAGATTTAGAATGCAGTCCATTACTACTTTAATGAATGATTATAGTGTTGAGTTATTCCTTGGTGCTTTAGCTTTTCTCTTTATTATTTTTGTACTTGTTATTGTGCTTCTGATTAAAGTATCGAAACTAAAAAAGAGATATAAATTAATGTTTAAAGGAAATGATGTAAGTGATGTTGAGGGAATGTTATTATTACATAAAAAAGAGGTTGAATTTGTAGTAAAATCCCACAAATCTATGGAGTATAATATCGGTCAACTAGAAAAAGGTTTAAGCAAGGCTTTTTCTAAATCGGCTATGTATAAATATGATGCTTTTTCTGGTTTAGCAGGTAAGTTGAGTTTCGTATTTGTACTTTTAGATTCAATGGACTCTGGTGTTATACTCAATGGAATTTTTAGCAATGAGGGTCATTATCTTTATATAAAAGATGTCATAAACGGTAAAACAGAGAAGGAGTTATCCAAGGAAGAAAAAGGCACATTAGAAAAGGCTATTACTAATTTGCGCTAACAGATGACTTGGCTAGAAGAAAATAATGAACTATAAGTTGATAGCAATCGATTTAGATGATACACTATTGGATGACCATCTAATGATTTCTAAGGAAAATAGAGATGCTTTGATTTACGCACACCAAAAAGGTATAAAAGTTGTATTGTGTACCGGTAGGGCTATTAATTCGGTTAAAAGCTTCGTGAATCAGTTGGAAATGGATTGGAAAGATGATTACTTCATTGCATTTAATGGCGCAGTTGTTAGTACAGTCCATGGGCAAATACTATTTAGAAAAGCGGTTACACATCCTCACATTGATCATCTAGTAGATATAGGTAGACAAGAAGGGGTAGATACACAGTTTTATTCTGATACACAGCTTTATGTTGATCACTATACAGAGAGAATAATGGCGTATGAAGGACTTACGGGTACAAAAGCTGAGGTTATAAAAGACTTAAAAAACCTAGAAGTTACCTTAAAGGTTCTATATAACAGCTTAAATCCAGAAAAACTAGATAGAATAAAAACACATATCTCAGAAGTTTGTAAAGAGGAACTGAATGTATTTTATTCGAAAAAGGAATACCTTGAAGTTTTGATGAAGGAAGGAAATAAAGGGCTTGCCCTTAAATATTTAGCAGAATATCTTGGCATAAGTAAAGAAGAAGTAATAGCAATCGGGGATAGTGAAAATGATTCCTTTATGATTGATTATGCAGGATTGGGTGTGTGTATGAAAAATGGAAGAGATTCAGTAAAGCAAATTTCTCAATATATCACGCGCAACACTAACAATGAAAGTGGTGTAGCAGAAGTCATTTATAAGTTCATTAAGTAACATAAATTAAAACCATAAATTACAATAAATGACAAAATATTTCCTGGGAAATAGAGAATAACAAAAAACCTGCGTAGTATTACGCAGGCTGAGGGGGGTATTAGATGTTATTGTACACCCTCACTAAAGGGGTACACTACTATTGTAACCATTGAGGAAAAAGTTATTCAAAAAAGTTAAACTATTATTCAAATATAGAGCTGCTAGAAACAGGTGAACAATATGAGAAGAGTATATGTAGATAATTTAAAAGGCACAGAGATTTTGGCAAAGCCAATATATACAAAAAGCGATACGATTTTATTGTCAAAAGGTGTCAATGTAAAACTATCCTATATCGATAAATTGAAAGACTTAGGAATTGATTATCTTTATATAGAAGATGCCATTTCTGAGGGCATACAAATTGATGATTATATTAATGAAAAAACGAGAAATGAATGTAAATCAGAAGTTAAAAGTATTCTCGAAAGATATTCAACATCTGGAAAAGTAGAACTTGATTCTATTACTCAAGTTGCGAAGAATGTCATTGATGATATCTTATCCAATAAGGATGTTATTGTTAATATATCAGATATGAGAAGAGAAGATGAATATACTTATGCACATAGCGTTAGTGTTTGCAGTCTATCAGTTCTTACAGCAATAAAAAGGGGTTACACAACAGATAAAGCTAAGGATTTAGCAATTGGCGCACTATTACATGATTTGGGAAAGGTTTTGATTCCAGATCATATTTTAAATAAGACAACAGACTTGACTTCTCAAGAGACTGAAATCTTAAAACAACATGTCATACATGGGTATGAAGCGGTTAAAGGAGAAAAATGGTTGGGAGCTATTTCAAAAGTAGTTATCTTAACACACCATGAAAGACTAGATGGCAGTGGTTATCCTTTTGGTTGGACCGGTGATAAAATTCATGATTCCGCTAAAATTGTTGCTGTATGTGATGTGTTTGACTCCATGACAAACAAGAAAACAGAAAATGGTACGTATAAGATTTATGAAGTCATTGAGTATCTCACTGCGATGAAAGGTGTCCTTTTTGATGAAGAAATCGTTAATACCTTCACACAATATATTGCTGTTTATCCCTCAGGTACTGGTGTAATCATTAACAATGGTGATAAGTGTATTGTCATGCGACAGAATCAAGGATTACCCACTAGACCTGTTGTTAGAACACTCAAATCAAAATCTGGGGAGACCTATATGCCACCTCAAGAAATAGACTTATCTAAAGAACAGACAATTTTTATATTAGATACCTATGAGCTTTAAAAAGTCAGCAATTATAATAATAGCCACCTAATAGGTGGCTAATCATTAACACAAGAGTGCTCTAATCACACGTATGGCGTCCTCATTAATAACACTGTAGTTGATTTCTAAACCATTGCGTACGCCTGAAATAATTTTTGCTGATTTTAGCTTTGCTATGTGTTGTGACACAGTAGATTGTGGTATATTCAAGCAGTTTTGCATATATGAGACATTACAACCCACGTTGTCATTAAGGAGTCCAGCAACGATGCAAAGCCTCGCAGGATGACCTAATACTTTTAGCAATTCAGCCTTTTCAATGTAGTTTTCTATATTCACGATGCGCTCCTATTATAATATTATAATATACAAATAAACATAATCCTAGTTTAGCAGATTTGAAAATGAAAGTAAAGCAGAATTCTTAATTTGAAATGGAAATAAAGTAAGTGGGTATGTTATAATTAAAAGATCAACCATGAATCGAGGAATTTTTATGACAACTGGAGACAGCTATGAAATAGTTCAACATAATATCAATGTCAGTCAGCTGGCAGAGGCTTTTTGTCATTATTTGAATTTTCCCGAGGAAAAGTGCCAGATGGTAGCCGTTGCAGGAATATTTCTTGATTTAGGAAAGATTGCCATGGATTATAGCGTTTTTAGCCAAAAAAGAAGTTTGACGATTGAAGAGTTTGAATATGTAAAACAACATCCCTCTAAAAGTACAGAAATTCTGATTCAAAGCCATTTGATTTCACGAGAAATATTATCTTGTATTATTCATCATCATGAAAACTATGATGGGACAGGATACCCAAGCAAACTAAAAGAAGAAGCAATTCCATTAGGTGCGCGTATTTTAAAGCTATGCGATGTCTATCTTGCCTTGACTGAAAATAGACCCTATAGAACACCTTATTCCAAGAAAGATGCCCTTGAAATTATTTTAGCAGAAAGTGAAAAACATGATCCAATGCTGATTGAATCTTTTATTCATTTTATAGAACAATAAAGAAAATAAAAAGAGCTTGGATAAGCTCTTTTTTGATTTCTACGACAGGATAGACTTTTAATATTGTATAACAAATTGATACATCATAATGAAATGGCATAAACTTCCAACGAGCACAAAGATGTGGAAGATTTCATGGAAACCAAACCATACTGCATTTCGTTTTGGCCATTTAGCACCATATATAACGCCACCAAGGGTATAAGCAATACCACCAGCAAATAACCAAAAAATAGCACCAAGAGACAGTGTTCTTATGAGTGGTAAGATGATGAGTATGGCCATCCAGCCCATACCGATATAAATCCCTGTAGTAATCCATCTAGGAGCATCAATCCAGAATATTTTAAACAACATACCGGCTATGGCCACACTCCAAATAATGGATAAGAAAGTCAGTCCTAAAGTACCTCTTAAGGGGATCAGACAGATGGGTGTATAGGTACCCGCAATTAGAACAAAAATCATCATATGATCGATCTTATGCAAAACATTACTAAGACTTTTTGGACGATCGATGATATGATAAATCGTGCTGGCTAAATATAGTAAAATTAGGCTGGTTCCAAATATTGCAAAAGCAACTATATGAAGAATCGACCCTACCTCGTATGCTTTTTGTACCAAACTTGTTACTGCAAAAATAGATAAAATAACGCCAATGAAATGCGTTAAGGCACTCATCGGATCCTTAATTTTTTTCATGGAAACGCCTCCTTATGATGTAGTTTTGATTACTATGTTACGTTGTATCTACAGAATACTACATGTGTATAAATATATCAAGATGTATTTTCAATAAATACATTGAATATACTTAGTATCGACGATTACAGATATTTTTATACGGTGTGGCTTACAAAAAAAATGCGTCTATGTTATAATGAATCATTAAAAAAAGTGGAGAAAAAAGATGAAAGAAAGAATAGCAACACCTAAAAAAACAATGGAAATAATTCATCGTTATGAATTTATGTTCCAGAAAAGATTCGGACAAAACTTTTTGATCGACTTGAATATTTTAGAAAAGATTGTAGTGGGCTCAGAATTGACATCAGAAGACGTCGTAATAGAAATTGGACCAGGTATCGGAAGTCTTACCCAAGTGTTAGCAGAACATGCGAAAAAGGTAATCGCAATTGAAATTGATAAAAAACTTATGCCAATTTTAGAGGAAACTTTAAATGGGTACAGTAATATCAAATTAATTAATGAAGATATCTTGAAAATTGATTTGAAAAAATTAATTGAAGAGGAAAATGAGGGTAAGCCGGTTAAAATTATTGCAAATTTACCCTATTACATTACAACACCAATTATTATGGGCATTTTTGAAAAGAATGTCCCTGTTGAAAATATTACTGTAATGGTTCAAAAAGAGGTTGCAGACAGAATGCAGTCTTCACCTGGTTCAAAAGATTATGGTGCGCTTTCTCTAGCTGTTCAATATTATTCTGAGCCTAAAATAGTGTCCCAAGTGCCGGCGACCTGTTTTATACCAGCACCAAAGGTAGGTTCTTCAGTCATTTGCCTGAAAAAATATGTGACTTCACCTGTGGCAGTTGAAGATGAAAGCTTAATGTTTAGAATCATCAGAGCTGCCTTTAACCAAAGAAGAAAAACCCTTCTAAATAGTCTCAGCAATCAAGAAGCTTTAAATGTTACTAAAGAAGAAGTGGGAGAAGCCCTTACTATTATGGGCATAGACCTGAGAATTAGAGGAGAAGCCCTAACATTAAAGCAATTTTCTGAACTGACCAATATCATCATCAGCAATCGATAAAAACGCATTAATAAAACCCCCTTTCTACTCATATAAATGGTAGAAAGGGGGTTTTTATTTATGGAAAAATATTATAGAAAGATCGTTCAATTGAAATTCATTTCAAAGGATGGTGTTAAGGGTTTTAAAGGCACGGCATCCTATTGCAAATTAGAGAAGAGAAACGAACGTCACAAGCTGAGTGTAGTAATAGAAGGAACAGGTTTGAATGCACACAAACCTTTTGTTATTTGCATGGTATTAGAAAGAAATCAGAAGTACATAGTCAAAGACTTAAGAACTTTGCTCTATGCACAAAATAAAATAAATGATGTCATTCTGCTAGATGAGCAGGATGTTGTACATATGGTAGGCATCATAGTGCTTCAAAAAACCCAGGATAGACCTGTTAATTATCCAGAAGATATCCTATTTGTTGGATACCTCGAAGAAGAATTCAATCTCGACCAATTAAATGGTCAGGGGGACGGAGAAATTGACAACCCTATTAACGGGGCTGAAATTAATGAGAATGAGAAGAAGACTCAAATAGAGTCAAGCCAGACAATGCGGACAGAAATAGAGGTTAATGTAGGCGAAACATCAAAGCCAGAGGAAATAGAGTCGAAGGTTGCTCCGGTAGAAGTAAAAGAAAACAATGAAAAAATACATAAGACATTAAGAAAGGAATCCAAGCAGGTCCTTGAAAGTCTGGATGAAATAAAAAAGCAAATGGACAAGAGGGAAATAGAAGAAATCATTGATGATATCTTTAAAACAAATCAGAAAATGAGTCCTTTTGAAAATGATGATCCGAACTTTGAGTGGATTAAAATAGAGATTACAGATTTAGTATTTCTGCCTATAGAATCATGGATGTATATTAACAATGCATTCTTGATGACTAATTATAGAAAATATAAACATTTGTTATTAGGGAGAAAAAAGGGCGAAAAAAGTATAAAAATAGGCGTTCCAGATGTCTATTATTTTAAAGGAAGTATTGTAGCCAATCTCTGTGGCTTTTATGAGTTCACAAGTTGCAAAAATGCTCTGCCAAAAGCTGGCGAATATGGTTATTGGTTAGTGAAAACAAGTCTGTAATGAATGCGTCATGAAACTGTAACTGGATATTCACACGAAGAACATATCAAAGTGATATTCTGTAAAAGTAAAGACTATCCCCCCTTTTATTATAATAGATTGATTAATCTGTTTAATCCCTACCTGCTTTAGGTAGGATTTTTTCTGTTTAAAAAAGCCCCTGACCAAGAAAGGTTAGGGGCTTTTAGGTTGTTCAGTTTTAATGAGAAGTAATATTGATACTGCCCATATTGGCATAAAAACGAAATTCAGGATCAGCACTTTCCTTTACAACGGGTAAATCAGAATCGATACTTCCTGCGTTCGCATCAACATAAACAGTAGAATCATCGTTGTTACCAAAATCCACATCGATACTACCCATATTAGCATCTGCATTGAGTTTGCCAATACGTTCTTTGAAAGTACAATCAATACTACCCATCTTTGCTGTCATGCTTACTTTATCAATAGGATTATTGGAGAGGATTGTTAAACTACCCATATCTAAGTCGCACCATAAAGAACCGATACGATCGTTAATTTTTAAATTAATTTGACCGAAATTTGATTTGGCATCAAAGGTTTCTATAGGTGCAGAGAGGACTAAGTCAATATCCCCCATATCACATGTCACAGATAAGGTATCAAGAGGGGAGGTGATTTCAAGGTCAATTCTGCCTAGTTTTGCATGTAAGTTAATATTCTTAGCACCATCGAAAATGCTTTCATCCGTAATTTCTCCCATTGACATGGTCAGATCCAAGGATTCACAAGTATAGGTATTTGGTACATGTATGGTGATGGTATTCTCATAGGTCTTGTCAATAAAGAGATTTGAGACTGAATAGGAAGAGTTGATATAGAGCGTACTCTCAGTAAATTCAGCGTTATAAGAAACGTCATACAAAGGTGTATCTGGATGCTCGTTATGATAGACGACCATAATATCAGAGCGATCCTCTTGTACAAAAGTGATGTCATTTACTGCAACATCTATCACCAGTGACTTTGCTAAAGGAAAATTATCAGACTTTGAGGTTTTTAAGGTCTCAAAAGTACTGCTTCTTTTACCATCAAATGAAAAATTCATATTAAAATTTTCACCCTCAAAAAAATTGAAATTTCCAAAGTCATTTAGAAAGTCTTTATTTCTAGATACATAGACGGAACCGCCAACAATGGCTGCGATTAATAAAACGGCAAGCACTAAAGCTGTTATTCCTAAAAAACGATCGATTGATTTCATCTCCTAAAACCCCCTTATTAACTGAATGGTCCATTTAACATATTTGACAGTAAATATAGCAGTAAATTTAATCAAGTAGAACATAGCAATGAGTATTAAACCACCAATGGAAATTAGTATAACAGACCCGATAAACATCATGACAGGATATTGAAGAAATACAGCAGGTATTGAAAAAATTGCAATAGGCGTAGCAACAATAGCAGAGATCAGTACTGCAAGCCCGGAAATGAACAATGCAGCACCTAAGGCTACAAAGGAGATCAGCAGTGCCCAATAGGTCGCGTAAAAAGCAATGAATATACTATTGAACAGAAGCATAATGATGGATAATGCAATTATTTCTCCAATATTATTCCCATTCCTTCTAACAGGTTGAGGAACAGGCTTGGGTTTACTAGGCGTTTGGTTTTCTGCATGGGTCTGTTTGGTGTTAGGTTCTGGTGTTAAAGGTACAAGTGCAGTAGCATATTGGCTGGCTATTTTTTCAGGTGCACCTAAATCAGCAACGATTTCATCCTCAGTTTTCCCTTCATTCAAACCTTCTTTAAAATGTTCTTCATAATCATACATAATTTCTCTGCGCTCACTATAAGGTAATGAAGTAAGTAAGCGATCTAAAGTTTCTAAATATTCGTATCTATTCATTGGATTCATCCTCCTCGATGAGATTGTTCACACGGGTTGTTAAGTCTGACCATTCTAAATGATAACTTCTCTTTGCCTCAAAACCCTTTTGGGTCAGACGATAATATTTTTTAGTCGACCCATCTTCAACATCTTGAATATAGTTTTCTAAGTAACCCTCCAGGGTTAATTGTCTGATTAACGGATATAGAGCCGCCTCAGAAATCTTAAACTGATTTGAAAGGGCTTTTACGAGCTCATAAGCGAAATAATCACGTTTTGAAATTAAACAAAAGATGCAAAGCTCTATAACGCCTTTTTTAAATTGAATGCCCAAAAGGTCTACCTCCTTTAAAACGATTTGCCAATTTTTCTGAAATGTTTCATTGAAAAAAGTATATCAGTTGAACGTTTGTAAAGGGCTATAACGTGATTAGAATTTCATTAAAAAACCTTGACAAAACAAAAAAAACTGATATACTTTGATTATCAAAACAAATGCTTTGACTATCAAACAATTTGTAGAAAAACGTTGATAAATGTCATAAATCTGCAAGGAGTTCAATATGAAATATGGAAAAATAGTAGGTACAGGTAGATATCTTCCCAAGAAAATAGTGACCAATAAAGATTTAGAAACAATTGTTGAAACCAGTGACGAATGGATCTATTCTAGAACAGGCATTAAAGAGAGAAGAATTGCTGATGAAGATACAAATTATGAAATGGCTATATATGCGGCACAAGATGCCCTTAAGTCAACAGAACTACTACCAGAAGAAATCGATTTAATCATCGTCGCAACAATGACTTCAGAATATTCCACACCTGCTGTGGCCTGTTTGGTTCAAAAGGCTATTGGAGCCAAAAATGCAATGGCTTTTGATTTGTCTGCAGCTTGCTCGGGGTTTTCTTTTGCCCTGCAAACGGCTAATCAATACCTAATTAATGGCGTTTTTAAAAATGCCATAGTAGTAGGATGTGAAAAACTCTCCCATATTACCAATTGGGAAGATCGCAGCACATGTGTTCTTTTTGGTGATGGTGCAGGTGCAGCTATTTTAGTTGCCTCTGATGAACCAGGAATATTAGCCAGTGAGTGTAAATCTGTCGGTGAAGATTTTGCTTGTCTGACCTCTGGATTAAAACATGTTAAAACACCGTTTTATGGAGAAAATAAAGAAGATCCCTTCATATTTATGGAAGGTAGAGAGGTATTTGAATTTGCATGTACAAAAGTACCCGAATGTATTGAAGGACTTTTAGAAAAAGCGCAGATTCAAAAAGATGATATCGCTTATTATATTTTGCATCAAGCCAATGAGAGAATCATCAAGCGTATTGCAAAGAAACTCAATCAAGACTTAGAAAAGTTTTACACGAACATGGAATTTTATGGCAACACTTCATCAGCAAGTATCGCCATTGCCTTAGATGAAATGTTCAAATCAGGCAAGTTAAAAGGACAAAAAGTAGTAATGGCAGGTTTTGGTGCAGGACTCACTTATGGTGCTAGCGTTATTCAATTTTAATGGCAATGAGCAGTCGCGTACCATTTACAATAAAACAACTAAATTTATAGGAGGATTTTAAAATGAATTTTGACAAATTAAAAGCACTTGTAGTAGAAGAATTAGGTGTTGAAGCTGATGATGTAACATTAGAAGCAAGCTTTTCCGATGATCTAGGTGCAGATAGCCTTGATTTATTTGAATTGGTTATGGCAATTGAAGATGCTTTTGGCGTAAAAATTCCTAACGAAGATTTAGCTAAAATCAAAACTGTAAAAAATGCCCTTGATTATATCGAAGCTAACTAAGCTTAACTGATCATGCATAGGTTGGTAGCACGAGCCGTCTTTTAAGTACTCCTGCTACTGAACATATGCATGAACCATTCTTAGGAATGGTTAAATAATTAAAAAAGACAAAAAAGTGACTTATTGATTTTATTACAATAAGTCATTTGTAAAATAAAATACTTTGATTATCAAAGAAAGTTAGGTGAACCATGCGTAAAATTGCATTTATTTTCCCAGGCCAAGGTGCTCAATGTGTTGGAATGGGTAAGGATATCATAGAGCACTTTGAAGTCAGCCGTTTGATATATGAAAAAGCTAAAGGTGTTCTTGACTTTGATTTAGATGAAATTTGTTTCACAGAACAAGATAAAATTCATATGACTCAGTACACACAACCTGCCTTGTTAACCATTTCTATAGCCATTCTAAAAGCAGTTCAAGAAATGGGCATTCAACCCGATTATGTTGCAGGACTAAGCCTTGGTGAGTATACGGCGCTTGTTGCTAATGGTGCATTTGATTTTGAAACCGCTGTAAAAGTGGTTAGAAAAAGAGGCAAATTTATGGAAGAGGCAGCAGCAACCACTCAAGGAACCATGGCTGCCATTTTAGGATCGGATCAGAAAACCATTGAAGAAGTTTGCCAAGAGATTGATGGCATAGTGGGTATCGCTAATTATAACAGCCCTGCTCAACTGGTTATTGCAGGTGAAGTATCAGCAGTCGAGGCGGCAAGCAAAGTCCTCCTTGAAAAAGGTGGTAAAGTGATTCCTTTAAAGGTCAGTGGTGCCTTCCATTCGCCACTTATGGAAGAAGCTTCTAAACGTTTAAAAGAGGTACTTGAGGCAGTAGAATTCAGACCTTTTAACACACCTTATACCACCAATGTGACAGGTAAACTTGTGCACACAGGGGAAGAGATTAAGACATTATTGGTCGAGCAAGTGAAAGCATCTGTCAGATGGGAAGCATGTGTTCGTACTTTAATCGCAGAAGGTGTGGATACCTTTGTCGAAATTGGACCGGGTAAAACCTTATCAGGACTCATCAAGAAAATTGATAAAAGTGTCAGGTTGTTTAACGTTGAAGATGTTAACAGTTTAAATAAATTAAAAGAATCATTGGAGGAATAATAAAGATGAACGATAAAAAAGTAGCAGTCATCACGGGAGCAAATACAGGTATAGGTAAAACCATAGCCCTCACTTTAGCAGCTCAAGGGTATATTGCCGTAGTCAATTGGTTATTTAATGAAGAAAAAGCAAATGAGGTCAAAGCAGAAATTGAAGCCGCAGGTGGTGCTTGTCATTTGTTATACGGAGATGTCAGTAACTTTGATAAAGCCTGTGAAATGATGGATAGCGTTTTTGAAACTTTTGGTCGTTTAGACGTACTTGTGAACAATGCAGGTATAACCAGAGATCAACTCATTCTTAGAATGACAGAGCAAGAATTTGATGATGTATTGAGAGTTAACTTAAAAGGAACCTTTAATTGTGCAAAAGGGGTTTCAAAAAGAATGTTAAAGCAAAGATTTGGAAAGATTATTAACATGGCTTCCGTCGTGGGTATTACAGGCAATATTGGTCAATGTAATTATTCCGCTTCAAAAGCAGGTGTGATCGGCTTAACAAAATCTCTTGCAAAAGAATTCGCAGCAAGAAATATTCAAGTGAATGCCATTGCACCAGGGTTTATTGAAACAGATATGACCGATAAAATTCCTGATAAAATCAGAGAAGAAATGATTGCTGCCATTCCACTTAAGAGAATGGGTAAGCCTCAAGATATTGCAAATGCAGTGGCATTTTTAGCTTCTGAAAGCGCAGATTATATTACTGGACAAATCATAAAAGTTGATGGCGGTATGGCCATTTAAGCGGTTTAAAGATTTAAGGAGGATTAGGATAATATGAGTAGAAGAGTCGTTATTACAGGCATGGGTGTTATTTCTCCAGTGGGCAATACCGTTGAAGAATTTTGGACCAGTTTAAAAGAAGGTAAATGTGGGGTAGGTTTAACAACCACTTTTGACACCACAGATTATGATGTTAAAATTTCTGCAGAAGTAAAAGATTTCGATGAAAAAAAATATATGGACAGAAAAATTGCAAAACGTATGGACCGTTTTTCCCATTTTGCAGTGGCAGCTTCAGTAGAAGCTTTAGAAATGTCAGGCTTAGATCTTGAAAAGGAAGACTTAAATAGAGTGGGAGTCATCGTTGGTTCTGGAATTGGTAGCTTAGGAACCATCGAAGAAGAAGAGAAAAAGCTGTTAGAAAAAGGACCTTCAAAAGTATCTCCAATGCTGATTCCTAAAATCATTACCAACATAGCAGCAGGCAATGTTGCCATACGCTTTGGACTTAAAGGTGTTTGTACAACCGTGGTAACAGCTTGCGCCAGTGGTACGAATTCCATTGGTGAAGCTTATAGAGCCATTCAATATGGCACAAGTGATATCATGTTAGCTGGAGGCGCTGAAAGCTGTGTGGTGCCTCTTGGAATTGCTGGGTTTACATCCCTCACTGCCCTCAGTACAACAACGGATCCTTTAAAAGCATCAAGACCTTTTGATAAAAATAGAAATGGATTTGTCCTTGGAGAAGGCGCTGGGATAATTGTTCTAGAAGAATTAGAGCATGCACAAGCTAGAGGCGCAAACATCCTTGCAGAAATTGCTGGATATGGCGCAACTTGCGATGCCTATCATATTACTTCACCATCTCCAGATGGAGAAGGCGCTGCAAGATGTATGGAAGCTGCTATAAAAGATGGGGGTATCTCCATAGAAGATATTTCCTACATCAACGCCCATGGCACAAGTACAGAATATAACGATAAATTTGAAACCATGGCCATTAAAAAAGTATTTGGAGATTTGGCTTATAAAATTCCTGTAAACTCTACCAAGTCCATGATTGGACATTTGCTTGGGGCAGCTGGAGCCGTTGAATCCATTGTTTGTATCAAATCCATTCAAGAAGATTATGTGCATGGAACCATTAACTATGAGACACCGGATGAATTCTGTGATTTAGATTATGTACCCAATGTAGGTCGCTCAACGGTTGTTAATTATGCATTAACGAATTCTTTAGGTTTTGGTGGTCACAATGCAACGTTGTTATTTAAAAAATTTCAATAATAGGGGAGAAGACGATGGAAACTAAGGAAATCAAAGAACTGATTGAATTATTACAAGGAACGGATTACAGATATATTGAGATTAAAAATGAAGGTACCTCTATCTTATTAAGTAAAGATCAAGAACGTGCTGCTGCAACCCAAAGTGTACCAACAGCACAACCTATAGCAGCTGGTTCAATTGTAATGACCACTGAAACAGCAAAAGAAATCGTAAAAGAACAAGTAACAGAGCATGTTAAAGAACAAGTTCAAGTGGCGATTCATGATGCCGATTGTTTTGTCGTTAAATCACCCATCGTAGGCACTTACTACAGTTCATCAGGACCAGAGGCTGCTACTAACAAGAAAAAGGGAGACAAAGTCAAAAAAGGCGATGTGCTATGCATCATAGAAGCCATGAAGCTCATGAATGAAATCGATTGCGATGTAGATGGTGAAATCATCGAGATTTTACTCGGAAATGAAGCCGTTGTAGAGTACGGTCAACCCCTATTTAAGCTCAAGACCAAGTAAGTTTCTCAAACAAAAAACTAAAAGGGTTAGGTGAGTCATATGTTGTACATCAACGATATTAAAAAGATCATTCCACATAGAGCACCCTTCTTATTAATTGATAAAGTAGAAGAAATCATTCCCGGCGAAAAAGCCATTGCTTATAAAAATGTCACTTTCAATGAGTATTTCTTCCAAGGACATTTTCCACAAGAGCCAGTTATGCCAGGTGTTTTAATCATTGAAGCATTGGCACAAACGGGTGCCGTTGCGATCCTTTCCTTAGAAGAACTTAAGGGGAAAATTGCTTATTTTGGAGGCATTAAGGATGCGAGGTTCAGAGGTAAGGTCGTTCCAGGGGATGTCCTTCGATTTGAAGTGGATATTATTAAACGCAGAGGCCCTATTGGTGTTGGTAAAGGGGTAGCAACTGTTGACGGAAAAGTGGTTGCAGATTGCGAATTAACCTTTGTGGTTGGCGAATAAGGAGACTGTTATGTTTGATAAAATATTGGTTGCCAATAGAGGCGAAATCGCAGTAAGAATCATTAGAGCATGTAGAGAGCTGGGTATACCTACCGTTGCTGTCTATTCTGAAGTAGATAAAGAAGCGCTACATACTCAATTAGCAGATGAAGCTATTTGTATAGGTCCTGCTAAATCCAGCGAAAGCTATCTAGACATTAAAAATATCATTAGTGCTTGTATCATAACAAAAGCAAATGCCATTCATCCTGGTTTTGGATTTCTATCTGAAAATCCAAAATTTGCGAAGATTTGTGAAGAAAGTAACATAGTTTTTATCGGCCCAACAGCAGAAATGATGGAAAATATGGGGAATAAATCAAAAGCACGTGAAACCATGGTTAATGCAGGCGTTCCAGTCGTGCCAGGTTCTGATGGTATTTTAAAGGACGTTGAAGAAGCTAAGGTTTTAGCCCATAAGATTGGCTACCCGGTTATTATGAAGGCCTCTTCTGGTGGTGGCGGTAAAGGTATGAGAGTTGCTTATAACGATGAAGAACTCGTAAGTGGCTTTGGTACTGCCCAAAGAGAAGCAAAAGCGTCTTTTAATGACGATTCTATGTATATGGAAAAGTATGTTGTGAATCCGAAACATATTGAGTTTCAAATATTAGGGGATAAGTTCGGTAACATCATTCACTTAGGTGAAAGAGATTGTTCCGTCCAAAGAAGACATCAGAAGATGATTGAAGAAGCACCTTCACCCGTTATTGATCCTGACCTTCGAAGAAGAATGGGAGAAGTAGCTGTAAAAGCAGCGAGGTCCATCAATTATGAAAATGCTGGCACCATAGAATTTTTGTTAGCTGAAAATAAAGAATTCTATTTTATGGAAATGAATACCCGTATTCAAGTAGAACATCCCATTACTGAGACTGTAACAGGAATTGACCTGATTAAAAAGCAAATTGAAATTGCTGCAGGCAAGCCGCTTACGATTAAGCAAGAAGATGTTGTGATTACAGGACATGCCATTGAATGTCGCATCAACGCAGAGAACCCAAGTAAGGGCTTTAGACCTTCCCCCGGTAAAATTACCAATCTTCATGTCCCAGGTGGCAAGGGTGTCCGCATTGACAGCGCCATCTATTATGGTTACGAAGTACCACCCAACTATGACTCTATGTTAGCTAAGTTGATTACCTTTGGTGAAGACCGTGAAGAAGCTTTAGCTAAAATGAATCGTGCCCTTGGTGAGTTTATTATTGAAGGCATTGATACCAACATAGAATTTCAATATGAAATTATGAATAATGAGACTTTTAAATCGGGTAATTACAACACAGGCTTTATTGAAAAAGTCCTTAAAGGTGAATAAGCATGGCTAATGTATTTAGAAAAACCCAGTACGTAAAAATTCCAACTAAACCCATCACAGAACCCAATGTCCCTTCAGGACTTTGGGTTAAATGTGATGATTGTGGTGCCATCATTTATAGCGATGATTTTCACAGCAACAACAAAATTTGTATTAAGTGTGAACAACATCATCGTTTAGACAGTCGTGCTCGTATAGAATTGATTATTGATGAGGGCACTTTTATTGAAAATAATTTGGATGTCATCACCAAAAATGTGCTAGGTTTCAAAGATTATGAACAAAAAATAGAAGTACTACAGGATAAAACAGGTTTATCTGAAGCCATTATCACTGGAACAGGTCTCATTAATGGAGATCAAGTAGCTATTGGTGTAATGGACAGTCGATTCCTTATGGGAAGTATGGGAGCTGCTGTAGGCGAAAAAATTACACGCTTGACAGAACAAGCAACCGTTGAAAAATTACCTCTTATTATTTTTACAGCCTCTGGAGGTGCCCGTATGCAAGAGGGAATCGTTTCTCTCATGCAAATGGCTAAAACATCTGCTGCCATTGGACGTTTTAGTGAAAGTGGGGGGCTTTATATAACAGTCCTCACTGATCCAACTACTGGAGGGGTTACTGCCAGCTTTGCAATGCTAGGAGATATCATTATTGCTGAACCGGGTAGTCTAATCGGTTTTGCTGGGCCAAGAGTTATTAAACAAACCATTAAACAAGATCTGCCAGAAGGCTTCCAAAGGGCGGAATTTTTACTTGATCATGGTTTTGTAGATAAAATTGTTAATCGTAATGAAATGAAAGAAACACTTCATAAAATAATTAAACTGCACCAATAAAGGTGGGATGAACATGTTAGCATGGGAAAAAGTACAAAAAGCAAGAAGAATAGATCGACCGATAGCTCTGGATTATATCGGTAAAATTGTGGATGACTTTATCGAATTCCACGGAGATCGTTTATACGATGACGACGCTGCCATAGTAGGGGGCATCGGGAAAATTGGGTCAGTCTCTGTCACCATCATCGCTCAAGAAAAGGGAAAGAACACCAAGGATAAAGTAAAAAGAAACTTTGCAATGCCAAACCCTGAAGGCTACAGAAAAGCCCTAAGGCTCATGAAACAGGCAGAAAAGTTCAACCGTCCTATTGTGTGTTTAGTCGATACACCAGGTGCCTACCCAGGCATTGGCGCTGAAGAAAGAGGCCAAGGCGAAGCGATTGCAAGAAATCTCTTAGAAATGTCTAAACTCAAAGTGCCAGTCATCTCTATTATCATCGGTGAAGGTGGTAGCGGAGGTGCCCTTGCTCTGGCTGTAGCTGACCAAGTATGGATGCTAGAAAATGCTATTTATTCCATACTTTCTCCGGAAGGTTTCGCTACTATTTTATACAAAGATGCCAGCAAGGCTCAACAAGTCGCAGAAGAGATGAAGCTCACAGCAGATGATCTTCTTGAACTAGGCGTCATTGACCGCATCGTCAAAGAACCACTGGATGGTGCTCATGAGAGCTTTGAAACCATTGCCAAATATCTTAAAAGCGATATTGAAACAGAACTTATCCGTCTAAAAGGGTTAGATCTTACGGAACTCTTAGAAAACCGCTACAATAAGTATAGAAAATTTTACTAGGCTAATTGGGACTAAGGAAAGGGACTGGGGACTGAGGACTGGGATCTTGGGGACGGAGAAAGTGACAACTT
>CAZJIO010000087.1:0-7089 GCA_964546035.1 uncultured Eubacteriales bacterium
GTCACGGGGACGGAGAAATTGACAACCTTCAGGTTGTCAATTTCTCCGTCCCCGTGACCATTTTCTGTTTACTTCACGACTGTTCCTGAATAATAGTACTGTAATATTTCCGCATATGTAAAGCCTTTTAAGGCCATGCCTTTGGCACCTGATTGACTCATCCCTACTCCATGACCATATCCTTCCCCTACGAAAATATAAGTACCTGTCACACCTGTAATCATAGGTAGGTTATAAATATTTTGAGAGGTAAAAACCATCAGTTGATCTGCTTTAGGAATTAGGGTTGTGCTGCTTGAGCCATTTATGACATGAGCCTGGTTATATTGAATGGTTCCAGCCTTTCCCCCGGATCCAAGAGCTGAAAAAGAGGATTGTGGTAAATAACCACTCTTAACAAGGGTAAATTTTCTGCTATTAAGACCAAGCCAATATCGCATCGTCTCTAATGGAATCTCATGATTTCCTGTTGTGCCAGTAACCTTTAAGCTCATAGCACGTCCTGCATCTGTATAACTTGTCACTTCAATATTGGTTATATTCCCAATGGATACAGCGTTTTTGGTTAAAATGGCCTCTATTTCCACTGCCGTTAAGCTTTTGAGCCAGGGTTGTTTCTCGGGTTGAATTTCATAAATATCTGGAACGCCCTTTAAGTAGGGCACAGTCCCACCCCAAACATATTGACTATTTTCAGTGTGCCCTCCACTCGTCGAGAAAAAATAAGCTGGAATGACTGTGTCCCCAAAATAGATGAGCTTACCAAAGGTTTCATTAATGGCACCATTACATGTGGCTGTCTCTCCACTAAACCCCTTGTAAACCTGTGAATTAACTGTGTCTCCAATGGCATAGGCTTCATTTTTGTATTTTTTACCAACGATTGCATTATAAACAGCAAAATTTCTTGCAGCAACCGCTTGGGCTTTTAAAGCTTCAATGGGCCAAGTAGAAACCATTTCTGAAGGTACGACACCATATAAATAATCTTCTAATCCAACAATATTGATGGCGGTAACGCCCGCCTTATTGTATCGACCAATTTCCATCTTCCCTCTATAGTTCCTCTTGCTTAATGCAATCACATTAACCCCATTTATTAGGTCATTGGTTCCAAAAGCTGCTTGTGCATAAGAGTTCTCCAGGAGAATAGGGTTGCCTCCTTCGTAGGATAGCAAAGTTCTTAATCCATTATCTGTAACTACTTCATAAGTAAGATCCATGGTTACTTCAAGATTATTTTTTAGGCTATTCGCCTCAGCTTCGGAAACACTGTCACCCACATAGACTTTCCAAATACCTGGTGAAGCACTTCCGACATAAGCCTCATTGCCTTGAGCTCTTAATAAAGTAACTTTTGCAGAGATTTCCTCGTAATTCCCAAAGGTTTGTGTAGAAACCAAGTAATAATTAAGTGCTGCCTGAACGGTATACCCCGTCGAACTCATAAGTTCAACCTCTGGTGTCCAAACGCCCTCCATATGATACCCTAAAACAAGAGAATTATTGCTAAGCTTAATTGAATCTACTGTTTCATAATATTCTATTAATCCGACGCGTAGCGACTGGTTTAAATCTATTAGTGAAGTTGACGCTGCTTGAGCGCCACTGATAAAAATCAAACAGATTAACATAACGAGCACTATTTTCTTCATTTAAAAACCCCCTTAATGATAGTACCATTATAAGGGGGTTTGTTTGAAAAATCTAGTGTATTTAGAAGGAAATACAGTTTTGTTGTTTTTTACTGTCTTAGTTTGGCACCAAGATCAACCTCTAAACCATTGAGCACCTTGCCCATGACTTGATTGATTTCAGTTTCGCTGAGGGTATGATCCTTTGCTCTGAAAATTAAAGCATAGGCTACAGACTTGTATCCTTCTTCAATTTGAGCGCCTTTGTACACATCAAAGAGTTGATAATTTTCTAAAATTTTACCGGAACGTTGTTTTAAGACGTTTTCAATATCTTGTACGAGCACTTCGTCTTTGACTAAGAAAGCGATGTCTCTATTAACAGCTGGATACTTTGCAATTTGACTGTAGCGATGGTCTGTATTGGCATTTTCAACGATGAGGGACATATCGATTTCAGCGATGTAAGTGCGTTCCTCTATGCCGTAGTTATCTGCCACTGTAGGATGTACCTCGCCAATATAACCGATCAAAGTAGCTCCATCCACTAAAATACCCGCTTTTCTTCCTGGATGTAAAAATGGCAATTCGAATTTAGGGTCGTATGATATTCTACCGATGAAATCCAGCTTTTCAATTAAGGTCTCAATAACACCCTTAGCATCGTAAAAATCACATTTACCATACATACCAATGGTAAGTTTTAAATATTCATCTGGTAGGTCTGACACAGACGCCTTAGGGATATAAACTTTACCGAGTTCATATAGTTTAACAGCTTCATTTCTTCTGTTATAGTTGGTAGATAAGGAATTTAGCATGCCATTGATCGTTGTGGTTCTCATAATACTGAAGTCTTCACCTAAGGGATTTAAAATGACTAAGGTCTTTCTCAGCGGATGATCTTCTGGCAAATTCAATTTTGAAAACACTTTAGGACTTTCAAAAGCATAGGTCATGCTCTCACTTAGTCCACAGTCTTCCATGATAATCTTTGTGTAATCTTCCATCTTTTGTTTGAAAGATCTCTTGCCTACGGTTGGTGTCCCTGTTGCTAGGGTCACAGGGATTTTATCATAACCATAGAATCTTGCTACTTCCTCTGTTAAATCCGCTTCTCTAGATAAATCTGCTCTAAAGGTAGGGCAGGTAACTGTTCTACTTGCTTCATCTACAGTACATGACAAGCTCTTAAAGATCCTGATCATTTCTTCTTCTGGTATTTGCGTACCTAGTAGTGCATTGATATGATCGGGATGATAAGTAATGGATACAGGTAGTCTTTTCCCAGGATAGACATCAATGACACCTTCCACAACGTCTCCAGCGCCCAAAAGGGTTACCAGTTGACATGCGCGGTTCATAGCTGAAACAATGTTGTTAGGGTCTAGATACTTTTCAAATTTTCCAGAAGCATCTGTTCTTAAACCTAATTTCTTTGAGGTTAAACGAATGCTGGTGCCATCAAAATTGGCAGCTTCAAAAAGAATTGTTGTGGTTTGATCTGTGATTTTTGTGGCTTCACCACCAATAACGCCTGCTACAGCCGTTGGCTTTTTACCATCCGCTATGACCAACATCGTAGCATCCAATGTACGTTCTTCACCATCAAGGGAAAGCATTTTTTCGTTTTCTGTTGCATTTCTTACGATGATTTTCTTATCTTCTAAGGTTTCAACGTCAAATGCATGCATAGGCTGACCCATTTCAATCATGACGAAATTTGTAATATCGACGATATTATTGATGGGTCTTACGCCAGCTGCAATGAGCTTTTGTTGCATCCATTTTGGTGAGGGTTCAATTTTGACATTTTTTACAATTTTACCCATATATCTTGCGCAAAGGGCTTCATTTGCTATAGTGACAGTTGCGAAATCAGCTGGATTACCTGCTATTTCAGCAAAATTTATTTCTGGGTATTTAAAGGGTTTGTTGAAGGTTGCTGCCGCTTCTCTAGCAATACCAAGAACACTTAAACAGTCCGGGCGATTAGAAGTAATTTCATATTCTACTACGATATCATCTAATCCAAATATTGTTTTAATATCTGTCCCCAGTTCATAGGGTTGGTCTAAGATGAAAATACCATGCTCTGCTGCATTAGGATAATCTTCTTTGTTAAGACCCAGTTCTTCGATAGAACAAAGCATGCCGTTAGATTCAACACCTCTAAGCTTACCGTTTTTTATTTTGATGCCCCCTGGTAATTTCGAGCCATTAAGGGCAACTGGAATATAGTCGTCTACCTGGATATTATTTGCACCTGTCACAATTTGAATGACTTCAGAACCCACATTAATTTGAGTCACCACTAATTTATCAGCATCTGGATGTTGCTGAATGTCCATAATTTTACCCACTACAACGCGTTCAATTTCCTCACCTAACATTTCATAACCTTCAACCTTAGAACCTGACATGGTCATGGCATCGGTAAAGGTCACAATATCACAATCTATTTCTACATAATCATTGAGCCATTTCATTGGAACATTCATGAATTCTACCTCCTAAAATTGTTTTAAAAATCGGATGTCATTTTCATAGAAGAGTCTTAGATCTTCTATACCATATCTCAGCATTGTCAAGCGCTCAAGTCCCATACCAAAAGCAAAACCACTATAGATTGTTGGGTCGATGCCAGACATTTCAAGTACTTTTGGATGCACCATTCCACAACCAAGTACTTCTATCCAACCCGAGCCTCTACAAACGCGACAACCTGCGCCATCACACATCACACAGGAAACGTCCATTTCAGCACTTGGCTCAGTAAATGGGAAATAGTGGGGTCTAAATTTAACTTTGACCTTATCACCATATAATTCTTTTGCAAACTCAGCGAGGGCACCTTTTAAATCTGCCATTGTAACGCCTTTATCGATGACTAGCCCTTCTATTTGATGAAACATGGGTGAATGGGTTGCATCTACCTCATCAGAGCGGTATACAGCGCCTGGAGCAATAATTCTGATTGGCGGTTGAGATTTTTCCATAACACGTACTTGAACAGGAGAGGTCGCTGTTCTTAACATCATGTCTTTATTAAAATAGAATGTGTCCTGTTCATCTCTTGCTGCATGATTTTCAGGAATATTTAAAGCCTCGAAATTGTAATAGTTATTTTCAACTTCTGGACCTTCTGCAATGGAATAACCCATTCCTAAGAAGATATCCTTAAGATCGTCTAGCACCACATTCATCGGGTGTCTGTGCCCTATATTAGAACGCTTAGCGGGCATTGTTACATCGATGGATTCTGTTTTTAATTGTATTTCTCTGGCTTTAGAGCCGATTGATACTTTTGCTGCATCAAGTTCAGCTTCAATAAGCTCTCTGACTTCATTGGCCAATTTACCAATAAGAGGTCTTTCTTCATTGGTTAGATCCTTCATGCCACGTAGGACACTGGTGAGTTCACCTTTCTTCCCAAGAATTGCTACTCTGACGTCATCGAGTTGTTTAAGATCGATCACTTCTGAAATACTTTTTAAGGATTGATCTCTAATCTCAGTTAATTTTGTAATCATACCATATCTCCTTCCAACTTTATAAGGTTGTCAATATCTCTGTAACAATAACACAACGGTTGTCAATATCTCTGTAATCATAACACAATGGTTGTCACTTTCTCCGTCCCCAGGGTGCCGGGGTTGTTTTTAAACACAAAAAAAGCTCCATCCCGAAAGGGACCGAACGATCGGTGGTACCACCCTAATTCCTATGAAATGCATAGGCTCTTTAGATCGCTTAACGTGCTGCATCCGTCATGACTTACTCACTTTCAGTCGTGAAGCTCGAGTGGGAAATTCAATTTACACATGAACTTAAAAGTGCTTTCAGCCGGTGACACTTTCTCTCTAAAAGAATGGGTAAATCTACTGAACACTGTCTTAGCTTTTATTGATTATCTACGATTACAGTATCAAAAGTATCTAGTTGTTCTTTTTGCCACAATATATAGTGTATGAATGCCTTAATCATACACTATATATTGTGGCAAATTTAGAACAACTTACTTTTGATACTATAATCATTCTAATATTTTACCACAATAAAAAATCATGTCAAGGGCTTTTTGAATAATATATGATGAAATTCCAGACAATAAGGAGACGATAACGCTTATAGGAGGCGCAGGATTATGGAGAAAAAAGGATATGAAGATTATGATGGCTGGGCAAATGAAGATTTGAATGATGTTAAAAATGATCAGCTTTTGAAGCATGCTAACAAGGATTTACCAGAAAATACAAATGGCGCTATCGTAAATAATCTCAATGATTTAGTTGAAACCCAAGGATCAACGGGTATTTATAACATCAATTTTGGTAAACGGGTTAAAGAAGTGGAACAAGAATATCAGCGAAGAAGTGAAAATCCTGATCGGGATGAGGAAAATCCTATTTATAACGATGGGGATCAAACGATTAAGTAGTTAATATGCGTCAAAAGGTGCTCATTTATGGGAGCACCTTTTTTTACTGTTATATTCTTTTTAGTATTTTGGCAATCATAGTGGCCCTGTTAAAGGGTGTCATAAAGTACAAACCGTCTACTACACCTTTTAATGTCTTTGCAACTTCCACGGCACATTCAATACCTACAGCCTCTGATTCTTCTCTACTCATTTCAGGGTTGAATCGATGTATAATTTCTTCTGGGATATTCATACCGGCAAACTCATTGTCTATAAACCGCGCATTTCTATAACTCACAAGCGGTAAAATACCGCCTAATATCTTGATTCCCGTTCTCTCTTTAATCTTGATTAGCGTATCCATTTCTTCTTTGGTATAAATGGGTTGTGTCAAGAGATACTGTGCGCCAGCTTCTTTCTTTTTCATCACCTGAGTAATCACACTTTCTATGTTAGGCAGTTTTGGATTAAGAGCTCCCCCATAAACGAAGTAATCTTCATCCTTAATGTCATGGTTCATTTCCTTTACTAAAGACATCAGCTTAATCGAATTCATATGAAATACTGCCTTTGATTCGCTTCGTGAGCCATCCGGTAGGGGGTCACCTGTTACCAATAAATAATTACGAATACCCTCTACATATGCAGCAGAAAGCATTGCTTTCATAGCAAGTGAATTCTTATCACGACAGCATAAGTGAGGCATGACATCCATACCGACTTCTCGATGAATTTTGGTTGCCATCATGATGGAATCTAACCGCATTTTACCTAAAGGTGAGTCGGCGATGGTTAAGAGATCAACACCTTCAGCCTTTAAAATATGGGCAGCTTCCATCAGCTTTGTGACATCATAACCAAATGGAGGATCGATTTCAACGGCAATAACAAATTCATTGTTTTGAAGCTTTTCATGAAAATGATTGGGTGCTTTCTTCTCATGAACTTTAGCACCAAGAGGCACCCGCCCTTTTTGAAAGGATCGTGCAGGTAGGCTTTTAAGTCCATCAGAAATAAACTGAATATGCTTAG
>CAZJIO010000087.1:7099-8199 GCA_964546035.1 uncultured Eubacteriales bacterium
CGCAGCATCCTCCGACTATCTTAACCCCTAATTGACATATCTCTAAGAGGGTTTCCGCGAAATACTCTGCATTATCTCTATAGAAGGTTCGATCCAAATTAACTTCAGGATAACCTGCATTGGGCATTGCCAGAAGGTTATAATTTTCTGTATCAACCTGCTTTAAAAGGTTGTGCAAATGTCCCGCTCCCACACTGCAGTTAAATCCAAAGGCGGTTAGTCCTTGGATTTGATGGAGTTCTTCAAGAATTCTATTGATCCCTAGGCCTTTTTTAGTATAGCCTTGATGATTAACTGCAAAGCCAGCTAGAATATCTGCCGTCGTACACTTTAGTTTTATATAATTTACAAAATGGCTGATATATTCCGTATGTGAAAACGTCTCGAATATGAATACATCCGCACCTAAATCTATAAAGACATCAATGATGCTTTCATATGCCTGCAATATTTCTTCATTGGTTTGCTCACTACTTTCAGTTATGGGGCCAATGGAACAAGCTACAAGGACCTTCGTTCCAATAGTAGCATCGAGAGCTATTTGGTAACCCGCGGCTATTATTTTCTTAACTTCATCAAAGGATTCATTAATTTCCACCGTATTTGCCGAAAAGGTATTGGTTCGAATGACCTGTGCTCCTGCTCCAATGTACTCTAAATGAATCGCTTTAACCTGATCCGGATGAGAAATATTCGCCTTTTCACATAAGTTTAAATAGTCGTTATGTCTATGTGCATAATAAGTGCCCATGGCACCATCCATTATAATTGGACCCTGATTGAGTAAATCTTGAAATGTTGTTTTATTCATGGTGAAATTCCTTTATAGTGGGGTGACTTTAAGTTCTCCCCGATCAGATAATTGAAGGTGTAGCCTTTTAACTTCACCCACTTTATTTTCCAAGGGATAGTCTTTGATTTCCTTATCCTTAAGAAGCAAGGTAACAAGGTTCTCATCTAACTGTGCGCCGTAAGGTTCTAGAACGCTTTTCCAAAGGGTATATTTACACCCCTCTTTCCACCCGCTGCAATAAAAAGCTTTGGTGTTTTCAATCACTTTTCCTTCTTTACAAAGAGGACAGTCTCCAAAATTTTTACTC
>CAZJIO010000087.1:8209-13454 GCA_964546035.1 uncultured Eubacteriales bacterium
GCCAGGCTTTTTGCAGGTCCTTGTCCTCGCGTCTGTTGCTCTTCGAATACAACCTTACCTTTGTTACTTTCTGTACTTTTGACCAGATAAACGACAAACCTTTTGATGCTCTCCATAAACTTATCCACATCCATCTCACCTTGACTGATCTTATGGAGGGCTTTCTCCCATTTTCCCGTGGTTTCGGGAGATTTGAGTTCATCTGGAACAATTTCTATTAATTTAACCCCTTTTGAAGTGGGTAATACTGCTTTTCCTTTTCTCTCGATATAAGCCACTTGAATTAACCGCTCAATAACACCTGCACGGGTAGCTGGTGTACCAAAGCCTGAGGCTTTCATCATTTCTTTAAGGGATTCATCTTCAATCAAGCGTCCTGCATTTTCCATAGCGCTCAGTAAAGTCGCTTCTGTAAAAGGCTTAGGCGGCGAGGTTTGTTTTTTCAACAGTTCTGTATCGACTACGTTTATAGTGTCACCTTTTTTGAGATTAGGAAGGGTAAGTTCTTTATCATCCTTACTAGCAATGTACAAACTTTTCCAACCTTTTTGGGTAATGATTTTGCCTTTGGAAACAAATTCTTCTCCTTTCACCTCCACCATCATTTCTGTTGCAAAAAAGAGAAAATCCTCACAAAAGACTGCGATGAATCTTTTAACCACTAAATTATAAATATTTTGCTCGTCCTTAGATAAGCTCGTTAATTTAGGTGTCACATCGGTGGGGATAATCGCATGGTGATCCGTTACTTTTGAATTATCAATAATGCGTTTTGAAAATTTGAGTTCTCCCTTTGCCAGTAGCGCTTCAATGGCTTTATCATAGGGCGGCACATTGATTTTTTTCATTGTCTGCTTGACTTTTGGCTTCATATCATCACTCAAATAACGACTATCTGTTCTTGGATAAGTAATCAGCTTTCTCTTTTCATACAATTCTTGAGCAATAGAAAGGACTTGTTGTGCTGTATAGCCATGATTCTTATTCCCATCTCTTTGGAGCTCTGTCAAGTCGTAAAGGGGTGGCGGCATTTCCTTTTTCTTACTCTTTGTAATCTTCTTGACTGCCCCTGTTTGTCCTTTTACTTTTTCTGCAATTGATTTTGCTTTTTCTTCTTTGTCTATTTTAGTCTCTGTAGGCTTCTCATCAAACCAGGTACCTTTGAACTCACCATAATCAGCTTGAACCTCAAAGTAATCTCTTGGTTTAAAATCATCAATTTCCTTTTGTCGATTAACAATTAAAGCAAGGGTTGGTGTTTGAACACGTCCAATAGACAGAAGCACGTTATTCTTTGTGGTATACGCCCTCGTTGCATTGATCCCCACCAGCCAGTCTGCCTCTGAACGACATTTGGCCGAATAATACAAGTTGTCATAACTCTTACCATCTTTCAGTTTTTCAAAGCCTTCGGTTATGGCTTTATCTGTCATACTTGAAATCCAAAGTCTTTTAAAAGGTTTTTGACAACCCGTATAGGCATAGATATATCTAAAAATGAGCTCTCCTTCTCTCCCGCTGTCGGTTGCACAGATGAGAGCCTCTACATCATTTCTATTCATCAGGTTTTTGATTATTTTTAACTGTTTAACTGTTTTATCATAGGGTTTAATTTTGATTTCTGATGGTAAAATAGGCAAGGCTTGATATTGCCACTTTTTCAACTTCTCATCATAATCTTCTGGTTCAAAAAGTGTCACTAAATGACCGATGGCCCACGTAATGACAAAATCTGTTCCCTCTATATAGCCATCACCTTTTTGAGTGCAATGCAGTACAGATCCTATATCCCTCGCTACAGAAGGTTTTTCAGCAATGATTAATTGTTTACCCATAGTTTCTCCTTATCTATAACGACTTAAACCAACTCTATGGATGATTATACCACAGGATTTGACAGGGGACAAATACAAAGAAAAAGTGGTCCACCTATTGATTAACGGGCAGAACCACTTCGCTTTGTATCAAATTTACTTTGCTAGCTTAGCCAGTTCACCTGCAATAAGTGGCACCAATGCAAGTCCAATAGCTACTGCAAGTTGTAATGGATTTAAACCAACTGTGCTGAAAATGCCTTGTAAAAAGGGCACATAAAGCACAACAAAGAGTAGGACAATAGCCAATAACACAGATAAATTCAGAAATTTATTAGCAAAAACCTTAATCTGAAAAATAAATTTATCTTCTGATCGAGCGGAATAAGCTCTTAACATTTCACCAAAAATCAGAGTTGTAAAGCAGAAGGTACGAGCTACTAGGAGTGCCTGATTCCCATCAACATCCCCGGCCAATACGAAACCTATACGGTATGATGCAAGAGTTGCTATGGCTAGCGCAATACTCTGAAATAAAATCGCAACTTTCATTTTCCGATCTACTAAAGACTCTTTTGGGTTACGCGGCTTATGGTCCATAACGTCCTTCTCCCCTTTTTCAAGACCCAGTGCAAAAGCAGGAAAGGAATCTGTGATCAGATTAATCCATAAGAGTTGAATAGGTACAAGGGGCACTGCCCATCCCACTAACAAAGCAAAGAAAATAATGAGAACTTCACCGATGTTGCAAGACAGTAAGAAGCCAACAAATTTTCTAATGTTGCTATAAATGATTCTGCCTTCTTCCACAGCATCCACAATACTTGCAAAATTATCATCTGTTAAAATCATATCCGCAGCTTCTTTAGAGACGTCTGTTCCTGTGATGCCCATGGCAATACCTATATCCGCTTTCTTAAGAGCTGGTGCATCGTTCACCCCATCTCCTGTCATTGCAACAACATCACCATTTGCTCTAATCGCTTCAACGATTCTTACTTTATGCTCAGGAGATACTCTGGCAAACACATTAATATTTTTAACCGCTTCAACGAACTTTTCTCCAGAATACTCGTTTATTTTATGTCCTTCTAAAGTCTGGCTTTTATCACTGATTATACCTAGCTCTAAGGCGATAGCACTTGCCGTGGTAATGTGATCCCCTGTGATCATAACAACGCGAATACCCGCTTTCTTGCACAGGGACACTGCTTCTTTAGCTTCTTGTCTTGGGGGGTCTATCATACATGTTAAACCAAGAAAAATGAGTTCATTTTCTTCATTTTCAAGGGTAGCTCCCTCCTTAACGACTTTATAAGCATAGCCTAAAACGCGAAGGGCTTGTTGAGCATATGACACGTTCATTTCTTGAATTCTTACACGATCTGCTTCTTCAAGTGATTTTATTTCACCATTTAATAAAATTTTGCTGCTTCTCGAAAGGATAATATCTGGTGCGCCCTTTGTAAACATCAAATACGAACCCTCTATAAGATGTTGGGTTGACATCATTTTTCGATCTGAATCAAAAGGAAATTCCTTTAACCTAGTGTACTCGGTATTCAATTTATCTTTTGAATAACCACCCTTTTCTCCTAAAACAATCAGAGCACCTTCTGTTGGATCCCCAATCACTGTCTCGTCTTTAATCTGAGAATCATTACACAGAACCGCAGCTTTTAAGAGCAAATCAACTGTCTCAATCTTTTTATCCTTACTTTTTATTGTTCCTTCAAAGGTATACCCTGTCCCTGTGACCTCCCACTCTGATAGCCCATCGTAGATTTTTAAAACAGTCATCTTATTTTGTGTAAGTGTTCCAGTTTTATCTGTACAAATAACAGTTGTACTACCCAGTGTTTCAACTGCACTGAGTGTTTTCATAATTGCATCACGCTTGATCATACGTTGCATGCCCATGGCAAGTACCACCGTAACAACTGCTGGTAGTCCCTCAGGTATTGCTGCAACTGCTAAGCTCACAGCTGTCATAAACACTTCAATTAAAGGTTGTTGTCGCAAAAGTCCGAGTCCAAATATAATACCACAAACAATGATGCAGATGATGCCAAGCATTTTACCAAACTCAGCTAATTTTAATTGCAAAGGTGTTAGCCCTTCTTCAGTTTCATTTAACATTGTGGCAATTTTGCCAATTTCAGTATCCATACCTGTGCCGTAGACGATGCCACTTCCTCTACCATAGGTCACTATGGTACTCATGAAAGCACAATTTTCTCTGTCGGCAAGCTGGGTGCCTTCTTCCATCATTTTAGACGCATCTTTTTCTACGGCTACAGATTCTCCTGTTAAGGCGGATTCTCCTATTCGGAGATTCACACTGTTAATGAGACGCAAGTCTGCAGGTACATAATCTCCTGCTTCAATCACGATCAAATCACCCGGAACGATATTGGGTGATTCAATGGTCTGTAGAACACCCTCCCGAATAACTTTTGCTCGAGGTGCTGACATTTCCTTAAGTGCTCTAAGGGCATTGCTGGCCTTATTTTCTTGAACCACGCCTAAGACAGCATTTAAAATAACGATTACAAGTATGACGATGCCATCTGCAATTTCATGAACTGCTATGGACAAGATACTCGCTGCAATAAGTATAAGAACCATAAAATCTTTAAATTGGTCCAATACCATTTCTAGCATTCCTCTACCTTTCTTTCCTATCAGCTTATTCTCACCATATTGTTTTAGGCGTGCTTCAACTTGAGAAGCATTTAGCCCATTGATTTCATGGGTATCTAGGGAAGCTATGATATCTTCTTTCGATTTTGTGTAAGGTGTTTCCAAGACTCTACCTCCATTATCTAAATAGTTTTAGTCTTATCATAACAAATTAACCTATAAAGATAAAGGTAGTTTATGATATAATGGTAATAATCATGCTGTTCAATCACAAGAAAGGAATTTAATATGACTCCAAAACAACTTTTTTTTAAGAATCAAGCAGAAACAGTTATCAAGAAACTTGAGCAAAGGAATATGGAAGCTTATTATTGTGCAACAAAAGAAGAGGCTAGAATGAAGGCTATAGAACTGATACCACCCGCTTCTGTTGTATCCTGGGGTGGTTCGCAAACCTTAATTGACACGGGCCTACTACATGAATTACAAAATCAAGATTATATTTTGCTCGATCGTTCCTTGGCACAAAACCATGAGGAACAGCGCTTGATCTATTTGAAGGCTTTTGATGCAGATTACTATTTGATGAGTGCTAACGCCATCACGTTAGACGGTGAATTGGTAAACATCGACGGAAATGGTAACCGTGTGGCTGCCCTTATTTATGGTCCAAAAAATGTTATTGTCCTTGCAGGTATGAATAAAATTGTTATGGACGAAGCTGCTGCACGAGATAGAATTAGAAGCACAGCCGCTCCAGCAAATACCACCCGCTTACAGACAGCTAC
>CAZJIO010000087.1:13464-18004 GCA_964546035.1 uncultured Eubacteriales bacterium
TGTGTGAAAACAGGAAAGTGTCATGACTGTCTCAGCGAACAATGTATCTGCTGCCAAATCGTCCTTACTCGATTTTCAAGAGTCCCTAATCGGATTAAAGTTATCCTTGTAGGTGAAGAACTCGGTTATTAAAAATGTTAAATGAGGTGTAGCTATGTCACATATGAAATTCAAAGCAATTGCTGTAGCAGATGAAATTGATTTGAATAAAATCGCAATAAAATGTAATGTACCAAAAAAATACACTTGGGAAGAGCCACTAACCTTACACGGCGAAGCCTTAAGTATTATTCTAGATCGTACCGTTAATGACAATCAAAAGATCTCAATTTTTGCCTTTGGTAGCATTGTGTTTATTAACAGTGTTGAGGGTGATACAGAAAAATTCGTTAATTATTTGATGTCTATAGAGAAAAGAATTGATCTTAAAGGAATGAATAAATATATAGATACTTATGATTTGATTACAGACCCTACAATAGAACAAATCACCATAACCGATGATTATGTTTATGTGAAAGAATTTGAGCCCTACCACCCTGATTTGATTTCAACCATCATTGCTAAATCTGTTGGTCTTGAGAAAATTGAAGAAAAAATAAAAATTATTTTGGACAACATTGAATCTAAAATCATTCGTTTTGAACAAGGGAAACTAAGAGTCAGCGATAAAGATTTGGCCAAAACAATTTCTAGAATCCTACGCCATGAATACAATTCTATTGCCTATATCATGATTCTAGATAAACCAGATGTCACTTGGATTCATACAGAAGCAGCCCACTTTTATGAGCAAATGTCTGAGTTTTTTGAGTTAAATGATCGCTATGAAATTTTCAAATCAAAGACGAATATTTTAAATGACATTGTTAATGGGTTTTCTATGATCAGCCATTCTATGAAAGGCATGTTTATGGAATGGACCATAGTCATCCTTATTGTCATCGAGGTTATTATCATGACACTTGAACTATTTAAATAGAGGAATAATCCTATGAATGATATTTTATTTACCAGTGTTCTCGTCTCTGATACGATACCACTTGACTTAGTTTCAAACTATTTTAAAATGCATAAAACTCTGAAATGGAAGGATTATATTGTCATTTCAGGCTATCATCTTGAAATGGTTTTAAAATATGCCACAGAAAATAAATTCGTTTATATTTATGATTTTGGTGCCATTACTTTTGTGAACATGCATATGGCTGAAATCAAAATATTCGTTGAGTATTTGGTATCGATTGTTGGTCCCCTTGACTACAATCTATTTCTCAATTCATGCGAGGCACATACCACAAGAATGCTCGATGATAACCAGTGCTATTTGTGTTCAAGATCCCTAAACCCAACACCCTTTGATCGATATATTATCCCCATTACTGCTGAAATTCTGGCTCAATCCGAGACACAAGAAAAAATAGAAGGCATTATGTCAACCCTCTTAGACGAGGCAGAACTCATGCTGACTTACCTAAGAAAAGGCCATGTAAAGGCACGATCCAGAAAAATTGTTCGTATCACTTCAAAAATCGTTAAATTCCAATATGACACCATTAAATCAATCCATATTTTCGATCGGCCTAAATTTAGTGGTGCGTCCATAAAGCCCAAAGAAGTTCACGATGAACTCTCTGAGTTTTATGAGCTCTATGACCGTTTCCACGTCATTGACACCAAAAGTAAGGATTTGCTCAACCTTTACTCGACTTATTCTGATTTAGGAGATAAAAAAATAGAGTATAGACTCTACAAACTACAGGCTATACTCTTATTGCTATTTCCGTTAAATTCATTGATTGGCGATGAAATCAAACAGTCTATTTTCTGGCTAATAAAGGCCGTAACAAAGTTGGTTCATTCAGCTATTTAGAATTTAGCTTCTTATTCATAAATTTGTTTAAAAGATTTACAGAGTGACAGATTATCATTGACCCGCGTGACCTCAGAAAAATGAGTGACAGAACCAATTTTCACAATGTCATGAAGGGTTTTATCCTCTATTTGCTCCATAATCTCACTCACAATCCTCTCCGCAAAAATAACTTCATAAGGACGATTATAGTAAAATCGCGTCTGACTATCCATCCATGGTGTAATACTGAGTTCGTTATGGTACTCAACAACTATTGTATAGGCTGATGCGAGACTTTCTTGTCTGCTTTTCCAAGATCCTGCATGGACTACTTGCTCGAGTAGTTCAGACAGTTTCTTTGAGCGCTCTAAAGTCATAAAAGCTGTTCCAAACCATTTGCTATAAGGCGCATATCTCTCTTCCATAAGAAAACAAAGACGCATCAAATGGTGCACAATTCTTGTTGAGACTAGGCTAGAGCCTAATTCATCTCCCACATCACCACATCTACCGACAAAAGCCTCTTCCTCAGAAATCATAGCCCATTGGGAAGCTAATAAATATAGCCAGATGTCTTTCGGGAAAAATTCGACTTGCTGCCGTAAGGCCTCAAGCCCTAGGGCGTCATAGAATACCCGTCCTGAGGTAACCGCTAACAAACGGTGCTCTGGAAAGGTTAACCAATCACTCTTAGATGGCGGTTTCCCAATGTCCCATCCCAAATAACTTTCAAAGAACCCCTTAAGTGTATCAAAAAATATAAGGTGTTCTACCGGCCCCTTTTCCAGCTTTTCAGCAGTACGAATACCTTTTTCATCCTCCTTCTCAGGAAAATGTGTTGAGTACCCCATAAATTCGTGTGGAAATTGCTCTGAGAAGGCTTGAGATATCCCCTGCTTGATTGTTTCAAAGTTCGCTTCCTCTAAAAAAATATAAAATCGTGGCCCCCACATATGATCCGTTGACATAGCCGTATCAAAACCAATGACATCTGATCCATAGCCTATTAAGGCTGCTGAATATTTAATATTGGGAAAATCTTTTTCTAATATTTTTTTACCAACTTGGTTAAAAAATGCTTCACTCAAATCTAACCCTTTAATGAAACTTCTCACAGCATGTCCTCCTCTTTCCTCTTCCATAACATAACAATGGAAGTACCGGAAACACCACATTCTATAAATCCTAGCCGCTTATAGAGTTCAATCGCTTCATTATCCGGATCAACACTCAACGAAATTGTGTTAAATCGGTTACTCGTCAGACCCATTGCATATAGCATCAATTTGGTACCAATACCGAATCCCCTAAATTCTGGGGCAACTGCAATGCTAAGCTCAGGCGTCTCATCACTGACATATCCATACCCCTTGTTTTCATGGGTTAAAAGCCTTAACCAACCAATGCCCATTTTGGACTGAGTTGTTTTATCAACTGCCATAAAGCCAACATCCGTAGGTTTTCCCCAATCACAAATGTATTTATTCATTTCTGGCAGGTAAATGATATCTCTTGGTGGAGGTGATTCACCTTCCCTTACATGAATGGCTTGATAAAGCATTTCTTCTAAAAACTCATGATCCTTTTTTTCAAGCTCACAAATCCGATAAGGACAAAGCTCCGTTGGTAAATGGTTGAAAAGCGTCTCAATTGACTTGTACTTTAAGAGCGCAGCCATAACATTCGCATCGGGCTCTGTATGGAGGTATGGCAGATCTTCTTCACCAAGTTCCTCTCTGATTGGAAACGCTAACTTTTCCTGATTCAGGTCAAATTGAGCATCTACACCCGGTTTATTGCCCCTTGGGTCCAGCCTAATCCATCGCCCTTCTTCTTCAATAAAAACAGACACAAGTCCATGCAGAATGAGCCATGGCTTCGACTCATCATCCAATAGGATTCTTTGATAACATAAACCCGTAGGAATTTTAAGATAACGCAATAATGCTGCCAAAAGATGGGCTTTTGCATAACAAATCCCTTGCTTATGCTTAAGCACATCTGATGCTTTAAACGTAACCACTTTACCCCCTATATCTGCTGAATGATGGATATGGTCTCGCACATATTCATAAACATGCTTCACGAGTTCAATAGAAGTTTTAGATCCCTCACGCAATCGCTCTGCCTGAAGAATGATTTCAGGATGATGATAATCGATGATCCATGATGCCATCAAATAAATGTCAATGTCATCAGACTCTAATAACAGCTTCATAACGCTACCTCCAATACCCTAGGATTAATGTGTTATTCCCCATGAATAAATCAAACAGCAGTCCTTATTAAAGGCAACTACATCATAATCCAATATGCCTCTTCTTAACTCAATAGCGATCATATCTCTGCACTTTTCTTTTAATGCATACAGCTGCTCCACATCCATACCCAATTGATTTAATTCTGTTAACATTCTAGAGGTAAATAAGTCACCAGAAAGTTCCTGAAAGCGCATGGGGTCAAGATAAATAGGCAACCAAGTTTCTATGAGCAACTTCTCCCATTCCTTTGCTGACAGTTCCTTTCCATATGTCACATCCCATTCTTCATGATAGTATAGAAATTCCTTGAAAAGAGTTACGAAAGCACTATCAAAAGTCTCGAATGCTTTCATATCTGCTTGAATTAATACGGCGGATTCTAATCCACCACCTAACACGCTAGATACTTCTGGAAGCTGTTCTA
>CAZJIO010000088.1:0-473 GCA_964546035.1 uncultured Eubacteriales bacterium
CGGACGACCGTCGCCGTCTGTCCCTGCTTCCATTCCTTGAATTTGAATGGCCCCGTGCCCAGCGGCTGACGCCGGTACGGATGTTCGTTAAAAGCCTTCGCAAAGCCCGCTTCGTCCCCGCCGAAGTTCTCCGGCTTGAACACGTGCTTCGGCAGCAGATAGCTGCTCCCGTTGATGCACCCGAGGAAGCTGATCGCGGTGTACTTAAGGAATCACTCATGGAAGAAAAAGCGGATCTCGTCTATTCGCCTAATCAGAGATTGGTGATGCTGAAAGTTGAGCTTTTAAAGAATTTCGAATTAACGAAGCTTTATACCTTAACCAAATTGTTTGATGTCACTGAAGGTACCATCAGTGCGGATTTAGACAAGGTGGAGGTATGGCTCGCAAAGTACAATTTAGAACTGACTAGAAAGCCTGGGCTTGGTATTTATATTAATGGAAGTGAAAAATCTGTAAGGAGTGCCATTATC
>CAZJIO010000088.1:494-16666 GCA_964546035.1 uncultured Eubacteriales bacterium
ATTTCATGAAGCACAGTTAATTAATTTGATCATTAATAAGGAAAAAAATGCGGTTAATATGAGTTTGTTACAAAACAAAATTGACCAAGTCATCCTTGACTTTATTGACATCAGAAATATTGCTTTAGCGAAGAAATTGTTGACCTATATTGAGGGACAGATGGGGTATCAAATCGCAGATAATTCATTTGTTGCACTGATTATTAGAATTAGTGTTACCATACAAAGATGCCAAAACAGGATTTTTATTTCAGACATGGCTGAGGCAACAGGTAAGTTTCATAACGAAAAGATTTGTTTGCTACTGGTTGATTGGTTCGCTCGACAAACAGCCTTGAAAATGCAGGATATTCCCCAGGAAGAAATATTTCTTTTGGCGATACATATTAAAGGTGCAAAACTAAGAGAAACCCTTTCCCATAATAAAATATCCATGACTGAAGATTACAAGACCATTAAATTAGCTAAAGAAATCATTTATATTGCAGAAAAAGAGACGGGAATTTATCTGGATGACAATGAAAAATTGTTGATAGGTCTCGTAAGACACCTGCGACCAGCCATCTACAGAATGAAGATGAGTTTGGATATAATGAATCCTCTCTTAGAGGATATCAAACAAATGTATCCACAGCTGTTTGAAGCGACAAGAAAATGCGCTCAAGTGATCGAAGACAGGGAGCATGTGAAGGTTCCAGAAGATGAAATCGCTTATTTAGCAACCCACATTGGTGCAGCTATTAAAAGTGAAAAGCACAATGTTCGTAAAGCATTTAGAGCAGTAGCCGCTTGTACAAATGGTATTGGTGCTTCCCAACTGATGGTAACGGAAATTGAAAAAGAATTTCCAGAAATCCAAATAGTGGATATCGTCTCAACAATTGATATTGACGAAGTAAGGCTGTCACAGATGCATGTTGATTTAATCATTACAACTGTGCCAATGCCATACTCCACCTTACCAACTATATTAGTGAACGCTATCCTAAGTGAAGAAGATCGAAAAAAGATAAAAGAGGTTCTCGAGAATTTCTTGCCAGAAAGCACTTCTTATGAAAAAGTAAAAAGCTTATATTTCAAGGATAAGTTAAAAAGCCTAAAGCTCTACAGTGATTTGATTTTACAGGTTTTAGAGAATTTTTCTTTTGTGGAAGAAGCACAGCTTGGTAATGTTCATGAACTGATACAATATGTCAGTCGTGCTATTGCAAAAACAGCACCAGCTGTAGAAGAACTTGAAAATGCTTTTAAGGACAGAGAAGAAAAAGGGTCAACCATTTTAGGACAAAAAGGGATGATACTTTTACACTGTAGGTCAAAGGCTGTAGAAGAATTGTATGTCATGGTCATTCGGACAAAAGAGCTCATGATCATTAAGAATTCTAGAGGAGAATCCTCAAAAATAAGCACCGTCATAGTCATGGTTGCACCGATTAACATTTCCAATAATGCATTAGAGGTATTGAGTGAAATTACAAGAAAAACCATTACGAGTGACTTTGCCATTACATTAAAAAACGGGAATAGTGAAGAAATATATATGGGAATTAGCAGCATATTAGATCATTTCATTCAAGGCAAGGTAATTGTTCATAAATAATTATTTTGCTATGACACAGACATAAATAAAAGGAGATTATCATGGAAAAAGCTAAATTACAAAATAGTGTTCAAAAGTTCGGAAGATTTTTAAGTGGTATGGTATTACCAAATATTGGTGCATTTATTGCTTGGGGGCTAATAACTGCATTATTTATTCCAACAGGCTGGTTACCTAATGAATCATTGGTTAGACTCGTTGGTCCTATGATTACTTATCTATTACCACTGTTAATTGGTTACACAGGCGGTAAAATGGTTGCTGGTGTTAGAGGTGGAGTCCTTGGTGCTATTGGTACCATGGGTGTTATTGTAGGGGCTGATATTCCTATGTTTATTGGCGCTATGATTATGGGACCATTATCAGGTTGGGTTATTAAAAAGTTTGATGAACTCGTTGAAGATAAAATCCCTACTGGTTTTGAAATGTTAGTTAATAACTTCTCAGCTGGTATTCTCGGTATGTTTTTGGCACTAGGAGCTTTAGTCGGTATTGGACCAGTTGTTCAAGCGTTTAGTAATGCACTTGGTAATGGTGTTGAAGCCATTGTTAATGCTAACTTACTTCCTATCGCATCTATTTTTATAGAACCTGCGAAAGTATTATTCCTAAACAATGCAATCAATCATGGGGTACTTAGCCCATTAGGTATTGAACAAGTAGCTGAAACTGGAAAAAGTATATTCTTTATGCTTGAGTCAAATCCAGGACCTGGACTTGGTATCTTATTAGCTTATATGGTATTTTCAAAAGGCCTTATTAAGCAATCTGCACCAGGTGCGATTATTATTCACTTTTTTGGCGGGATCCATGAAATTTACTTCCCTTATATCTTAATGCAACCTAAGTTAATTTTAGCAGCAATCGCTGGTGGCGCTAGTGGTGTATTTACCTTCACACTATTAGATGCAGGTTTAGTGGCTTCTCCTTCACCAGGTAGTATTTTTGCTTACATAGCTATGACACCAAAGGGTGGCTTGTTACAAGTATTTGCTGGTATCATCATTTCAACAGTTGTTACTTTCTTAGTGGCTTCTGTATTAATTAAGAAAACAGATGATGGCGATGAATCCTTTGAAGCAGCAAAAGAAAAAATGGTAGAACTTAAAGGCAAAAAATCAAGCGTTGTTAAAACTGGCATCAAGAAAATCGTTGTAGCATGTGACGCAGGAATGGGTTCAAGTGCTATGGGTGCTAGCAAATTAAGAAATAAAGTTAAAAAAGCAGGACTTGCAATAGAAGTTATCAACACAGCTATTGAAGCAATTCCAGCGGATGCAGATCTTGTTATTACCCATGCAAAATTAACAGAACGTGCAATGGGTGCTGCACCAAATGCAGAACATATTTCCATAAATGACTTTATCAACACACCTGTGTATGATGAATTAGTAGCTAGATTATCCAAATAAGGGTAATAGATTAGGTTTTAGACAAAAAGAGAGCAATCCTGCGGGGTTGCTCTCTTTTTGCCTGGAGTAAATAGCACACTTTCCTCAACGATGTCACCTAATGCAGGTGCCATAACTCTTTTTCTTTAACTTTACTGTTGGATTTATGAGCCTTATACTTAACTTATAACAGATTCACAAATATTTAGAGTCATGTAGGAGGGATTATGAACAATTCACAGGTACATAGCGGAATTCAGAAATTTGGTAGGTTTTTAAGTGGTATGGTTTTGCCAAATATCGGTGCATTTATAGCTTGGGGTTTAATCACAGCACTTTTCATACCAACGGGTTGGTTGCCTAATGAAAGCTTAGTTAGATTAGTAGGTCCGATGATTACTTATTTATTACCCCTTTTAATCGGTTACACAGGTGGTAAAATGGTAGCAGGCGTCAGAGGTGGTGTGCTGGGTGCCATCGGTACAATGGGTGTTATTGTAGGTGCAGATATCCCTATGTTTATCGGCGCTATGATTATGGGACCTTTATCTGGATGGGTCATCAAGAAGTTTGATGCCCTTGTTGAAGACAAAATTCCAACAGGCTTTGAGATGTTGGTGAATAACTTCTCCGCAGGGATTTTAGGGATGTTCTTGGCCCTAGGAGCTCTAGTAGGAATTGGACCAGTCGTTGAAGCCTTTAGTAATGCTTTAGGAAATGGTGTTGAAGCCATTGTTAATGCTAATTTATTACCGATTGCATCTCTTTTTATAGAACCAGCAAAAGTATTATTCTTAAACAATGCCATTAACCATGGGGTACTTAGCCCATTGGGTATTGAACAAGTGGCAGAAGCTGGAAAAAGTATCTTCTTTATGTTAGAGTCAAACCCAGGACCAGGACTTGGTATTTTATTAGCTTACTGGGTATTTTCAAAAGGTCTTATTAAACAATCCGCACCGGGTGCCATTATTATTCATTTCCTAGGTGGTATTCATGAAATTTATTTCCCTTATATATTAATGCAACCTAAGTTGATTTTAGCAACCATCGTAGGTGGAGGCAGTGGTGTGTTAACATTCTCCCTATTAGATGCAGGCTTAGTGGCTTCACCTTCACCAGGCAGTATCTTTGCCTACATAGCAATGACGCCAAAAGGTGGGTTGTTTCCTGTTTTTGCAGGTATCCTTATTTCAACGGTGGTTACTTTCTTAGTGGCTTCTGTGTTGATTAAGAAAACAGATGACTCGAATGAATCCTTTGAAGCAGCAAAAGAAAAAATGGTAGAATTAAAAGGTAAAAAATCCAATGTTGTTAAAACAGGCATTCAGAAAATCGTTGTAGCATGTGATGCAGGAATGGGATCCAGTGCTATGGGTGCGAGTAAACTCAAGGCCAAAATTCAACAAGTAGGATTGAATATTACAGTGATGAATACAGCCATTGATGCCATCCCTCAAGATGCAGACATCGTCATCACCCATGAACAACTGACGTTGCGCGCTAAAGGAGCAGCACCTTATGCACAACATATTTCCTTAAATGATTTTATGAACACAACGGTTTATGATGACCTTGTAAATGAATTGTGTGAACAAATGGGTGGGGAATTTAAAAAGGCAGCAGAAGTGGAAGAATCCTCAGCCCTCAGCAAACAAAACATTCGATTAGGACTTAAGAGTGTGAGTAAAGAAGACGCCATTCGTATGGCGGGTCAATTACTCGTAGATGGTGGGTATGTAGAACATGAATACATTGAAGCCATGATTCAAAGAGAAGAAGATTTAACAACTTATATTGGTAATGGGGCGGCTATCCCTCATGGTGTCAGTGAAGCTAAAAATAAAATCAAAAAAACAGGTATCAGTATCCTTCAATTTCCAGAAGGCGTTGATTTTGGTGAAGGCATCGCGTATTTAGTCATCGGAATTGCTGGCATAGGCAATGAGCATTTGATGATCCTAGCAAATCTTGCTGAAATTTTAGAGGAAGAAGAAAAGGTAGAAGCGTTGCGAAAAACAACAGACATTGACTATATGTACAAACAATTCACCAACCAATAAGAAAGGAAATCAAGATGATTTATACAATTACACTCAACCCAGCGGTTGATAAAACCATTCGGTTAAAAGATTTTTCAGTTAATCACGTCAACCGTGCAGATGATATTCGTGAAGATGCCGGTGGCAAAGGGATTAATGTTTCCAAGATGATTAAGAATTTAAAGGGCGAAAGCTTAGCCCTTGGTATCTGTGCAGGAAACTCTGGCGCTTTTATCTTAAGCCAAATGGATGAGATGGGCCTTGATCACCTTTTTGTTAGAGGAAAGGGTCAGACCAGAACGAATATTAAAATTGTTGACGATTTGAATAAAACCTTTACAGATATCAACGAACAAGGGCGTCCGGTGGATGAAGCGGCTATTCAAACCCTTGAAGAACTGCTCTTTAGTAAAATAACAGAAGGCGACTTATTGGTCCTTGCTGGTAGTGTGCCAATGAACATTTCTAAGGATATTTATAAAGAATGGATCGAGAAGGCAAAGAAAAAAGGCGTTAAGGTTCTATTAGATGCTGACAGAGAGCTTTTAGAGCTTGGGATTCAAGCTGGACCTTATCTGATCAAACCCAACATTGAAGAATTGGAATCTTTGTTCAATCAAAAGATTGAGAATATCGATGAAGGCATTGCCTTAGCAAAGAGTTTGCTGAAATATGGGATAGAGGTCATTGTCATTTCAAGAGGTTCTGAAGGCTGCGTGGTTGTCACTGCAGAGGAAACTTGGCATCTTCCAAGTCTTAATGTTACAGTTAAGAGTACAGTAGGTGCTGGCGACTCCATGGTAGCGGCACTGGCCTATGCCTTAGATCAGAATTATTCCCTTGAAGATGCCATTATTTTAGGTGTGGCGGCTAGTTCAGCAAGTATTATGCAAGAAGGCACCATTATGGGCGATCTTGGCACTATTTTAGAATTAAAACAAAAAGTAACTTTATCAAAACAACTACAACTATAGGAGAAAATAAATGAAAACAAGAGCGGTTAGATTATATGATGTGAATACCTTAAAGTTAGAAGAATTTGAATTGCCACAAATCAAAGATGACGAAATACTTGCAAGAGTGGTATCAGATAGCATTTGTATGTCCACCTACAAAGCAGTGATTCAAGGCGCAAAACATAAAAGAGTACCTGATAATATTGCAGATCACCCAACCATTATGGGACATGAATTTTCAGGGGTTATTGTTGAAGTAGGCGCTAAGTGGCAGGATCAATTTAAGCCAGGTCAAAAATTTGCCATTCAACCAGCCCTTAATTATAAAGGAAGTCCTTATGCACCAGGTTATTCTTTTGAGTTTTTTGGTGGGAATACGACTTACACCATTATTCCTCAGGAAGTTATGGAATTAGGATTTTTACTCAACTATGAAGGCGAAGCTTTTTATGACGCTTCCTTATCCGAGCCAATGTCTTGTATCATAGGTGGATTCCACTCCAATTACCATACTGAAACCGGAAAATATGTCCATAACATGGGTATTGTAGAAGGTGGAAAAATGGCGCTCTTAGCAGGGGTTGGTCCAATGGGCCTTGGCGCAATTGATTACGCTCTGCACTGTGATAGAAGACCAGGTTTACTCGTTGTTACAGACATCAATGAAGAGCGTATCGAACGTGCAAGAACGCTGTTCACTGAAGAAGAGGCAAAAAGATTTGGCGTTGAACTTATTTATGCCAATACGAAAGATGTAGCAGATGTACCTGAATTCCTTAGAAGCCTTACGGGTGGAACGGGTTATGATGATGTTTTTGTTTATGCACCCGTCACCAGACTCATTGAAGATGCTGACAAAATTCTCGGTAAGGATGGCTGTATGAATTTCTTTGCTGGACCAACAGACACCGAGTTCTCTGCTAAAGTTAATTTTTACAATGTTCACTACACACCGACACATATCATGGGTTCCACAGGCGGCAACGACGATGACATGAAAGAATCCTTAGCAATGTCAGCAAAGGGATTGATTAATCCAGCTACAATGGTTACCCATGTTGGAGGACTAGATAGTGCGATTAATGCTATTTTAGACCTACCTAATATCCCTGGTGGTAAGAAACTCATTTACAATGCTGTAGATATGCCTTTAACTGCTTTGGAAGATATTAGAAAAATGAGCGAAATAAATCCACTATACAGCGGCTTAGCAGACATTATAGATGCGCATAAAGGTTTATGGTCAGCAGCAGCAGAAAAGTACCTACTCACACACTTTGAAAACTAAAGGAGCCTATTATGGAAAAAATAACACTGACTTTGAATAATGGTGAAGGACTACATGCAAGACCCGCAAGCCTTCTCACAAAAGTAGTTAAGAATTTTAAATGCAATATTTACTTTTTGAAAAACGGCGAAGAAGGAAAAAAATATCAACCTAAAAGCATTCTTTCCATTATGTCTGTTGGCGCGATTAAAGGCGATCAACTCACCTTCGTTGCAGATGGGGAAGATGAAAAAGAAGCAATCAAGGCCGTCACTGAATTTATTCAAGGCGGATGTGGAGAGTAGGAGGTCAAACCATGGAAGTCTTAAAAGGCACACCCATTTCACCGGGTATTGCAATTGGTAAAGTCAAACTGGTTGCCCAGGTGAAGACAGAAATCATATTGAAAGAGCAAATGAATTCTGAGGAAGAAAAAAGACGATTTCACCAAGCGCGAAATGAAGCCATTGAACAGGTGAAGGGTATTTATGAGGAAGTTTTCCAATCTAAAGGTGAAAAGGAAGCGGAAATTTTCTCTGCACACATATCGATCATGGAGGATATTGAACTGATTGATAGCGTGGATGATCTCCTGGATGATTTAAAATGTAATGCTGAGTGGGCTCTTAAAAATGGGTCAGATAGTTTTATCGAAATCTTTAGAGCTATGGATAATGAATACATGAGAGAAAGAGCTATGGACATTAAGGACATCAGTGATCGGATTCAGAGACTTTTGGCAGGACATAAAACCTCTAGTGCTTTTTCAATTCAGGAGCCAGCAATCATTGTGGCACATGAATTGACACCCTCTGATACAGCGGCACTAAAGCCCGAATTGGTTCTTGGTATTGTGAATGCAGAAGGGGGACCAACGTCTCATGCAGCCATCATCGCAAGGATGATGGGTGTCCCTTTGGTGGTGTTTGCTAATATTCTAGATTGCGCTGAAGATGGTAAATTGATGGTTTTTGATGGCGCCGAAGGCAGTATATACTTGGAGCCTAGTGACGAGATCTTATTACAATATCAAGATAAAAGGGAAATCTTCCTGAAGAAAAAAGCGGATCTATTAAAGCTTAAAGGAACAAAAGCTATAACAACAGATGGGTTTGAAATGATCCTAGCAGCTAACATTGGTGCCCCTAAAGATGTGAATAGAGTCCTGGACAATGATGCAGATGGTATTGGCCTTTTTAGAACCGAATTCTTGTACATGAGTAGAGACGATTTTCCAGATGAGGAAGAACAATTTGAAGCCTATAAAGAAGTTGCAGAAAGAATAGATGGTCCGGTTGTCATCAGAACCTTGGATATTGGTGGCGATAAAGAGCTTGATTATTTAGAGATTCCAAAGGAAATGAATCCTTTTCTAGGGTGTAGGGCCATTCGTTTTTGCCTAAAGAAAGTAGATTTGTGGAAGATTCAACTCAGAGCACTTTTGAGAGCCAGTAGCTTCGGGGATGTACATATCATGTTTCCAATGATTGCAGCCATCGAAGAGCTTGACCAAGCCAAGGCCATTTTAGAAGAAGTTAAAGCGGAGTTAAGAGAAAAAAATATCGGCTTTAATGAGAAGGTTCCGGTGGGTATGATGATGGAAACTCCTGCAGCGGCAGTTATGGCAGACGTTTTTGCGGGGGAAGTGGATTTTTTTAGTATAGGAACCAATGATTTGATTCAATATACCATGGCGGTCGACCGCATGAACAGTGAAGTCGCTCATCTTTACTCTCAATATGATCCAGCAGTACTGCGCTTGATAAAAAAAATCTCAGATAGTGGCCATGAAGCGGGTATCTGGGTAGGGATCTGTGGGGAAGCGGCTGCTGATCCTAACTTATTACCACTTTGGGTGGGTATGGGAATTGATGAATTGAGTATGACACCCGTTGCTATTTTAGAAACAAGGGAAAGGATACAAGGTCTGTCCGAAAAATCTTGTGAACAATTGACACTTGAAGTCTTGAAACTCAGGTCAGCCAAAGCAATTAAAGAAAAATTAGAAAAGATGAATGACCGTAACTTATGATGACCCAGTAATAAGGAGATAGAAATGAAACCCATTCAATCGACAAAATTGTTTTCTATTTTCATCTTTTCCGCCTTGATTATAGTCTTTGCATTGACAATTATGACACTTCTATCGGCTGGTGAAGCTACTAGAATACCCCATATTTTAATTGGCATTTTACTTGCTTTTGTCTTTGTGATATTTGCCCTATATAACAGTTATAGTTCAAAACAGATATCAAAGTTGGAAGGTTGCTTGAAAGAAGTCCTTGAAAGTAAAGAGCAGATACTTCATGTGACACGAGCTCATCAGCAACTCAACTCAGATTTTGATGACCTATATGAGCAAAATCAGCTGAATGAATCGAAGAAAGAACGCATATTTGCTCTCATTCAAGGGGCTGCTGTCAGCGTAAATGCTCAAACGCAAATATCGAGTGAAGTGACCAAATCCTTCGTGGATATCAACAAAGGTATGGAAGCTATTGATATCGATTTGCAAAACATTGTGGAGACTTTTGTAGAAGCGTCCGTTAAAGCGGGATCTGGTACAGCGGTGATTAATAAAGCTGTGGCACAAATGGAAACCATAAGTAAAAAATTCGAAGCCTCAACAGAAGTCATAGATGCCCTAGGAGACAAATCCAAGGAGATTGGGCTTATTATATCCCTAATTACCAGTATCGCACAACAAACGAACCTATTGGCCTTAAATGCAGCCATAGAGGCTGCTAGAGCAGGTGAGCAGGGAAGAGGATTTGCCGTAGTTGCAGATGAAGTCAGAAAACTGGCGGAACAGTCCGCAGGGGCAGCCCATGAGATCGAAAATCTAATCAATAAGATTCAAGTTGAAATCGATCATGCCATCCGTTCTATGGAAGAGGGTAATAAGGCAGTTCAATCGGGTAAATCCATGGTGGGAGATGCTGGCCAATCCTTTTATGGCATATCCAGCGAAATAGAACAGGTTTCCAATGAGATGATGGATGTTTCTGGGGTCATAGAAGAAGTTTTTTCTGGTACACAGGCCATGATCGATTCAGTCAAGAGAAGCTGTGAGCTTGCCACTGATACATCGGATAAAATCGAGACGATTTCAGCACTCATTCAATAGGATCAATAAAAAAATTCTAACTCACAATCGAAGGATTTCCTGAGTTAGAATTTTTATTCATATTTTAAGGGATAGCATAGGACTCTTTTGCTGCTGGTATTAGTGCTTTTCAGCTACGATGGCATTGAAGCCAATTTGGGTCATTATAAATTTAGAAATAAATGGTATTTCTACGTTGAGGCCAGTTGTTTCTTTAAGGACTACTGTATAAAGTACGCATTCTTCACATATTGGCGCATCACAAGTTGTAAAACCAAATGTATCAACAGTAGAGGCTAAGAAAAGACCTAAATCATCTAAGGTAATTGCTCCTATGTCCACTATGGCATTGTTATAATATCTAGCAAATTTCCAAGTCCCAAGACATACCTTATTACAACAGGATTCTCGATACAACTGAACTGTAAAGCTGGCATTGGCTGAAGTTAAGAAACTAATGAGGTTTTCAGGGTTGATATCTAAATCTCTAAAAAGTACGTTGCTTGAAAAATCAAGTTTAACGATGGGACGTTTGAAGTTACGTAAGTCTAACTCGAGTGAAGCAACCTCACATTTCTTATCGCATTTAAAAATGTCAACACATTGGTCGCAAACATGGCCACAAGCGATTTGTACTTCATCACATTTTCTTTTTTTGTCCTTTTTGTCAAAGTATTCTTTTTTTTCAAGAGTTACTTCTTCGACATGATCGTTATAATCATAATCTTTTTCGTATTCAATCAAATTTTTCACCTCCTTTTGCTGAAGGTTGATCATAAATTGAGCTGCTTGCTATCCCTTTACTATAATATATGTGACAAGCTATGAGATGTTCTTAATCAGAGGATTTGTTTGGTTCATTTGTTTACAGAAAAAATCCTAATTAGGGCTTGACACACGAGGCAGAATGTTCTATAATTACATACCGTGAGACTGTTTTTAAAATCCACTAGCCCCGGGTTTTAATCACATAGATAAACGAACTGTAAAAGAATTTGATAAGGAGGAAACTCGATGAAAACTTATATGCCTAACGAAGATAGCGTTCAAAGAAAATGGTACGTTGTTGATGCAACTGGTCACACTTTAGGAAGACTAGCATCCGAAATAGCTGTTATTCTTGCTGGTAAAGACAAAGCCATTTATACACCACATGTAGATACTGGTGATCACGTTATCGTTTTAAATGTAGACAAGGTAGTATTGACTGGTAAAAAACTTGATCAAAAACTATATAGATGGCACACTGGACATCCCGGTGGTTTAAAAGAAGTTAAGTACCGTGATATGATGCAAAACAAGCCAGAAGAAGTTTTTATGCATGCTGTTAAAGGTATGTTACCAAAAAACAAAATTGGCAGACAAATGCTTAAAAAATTACGTGTATACCGTGATGCAGAACACAATCATGAAGCTCAAATGCCAGAAGTATTAGTAGTTACTTACTAAGAACTTTGGATTAAGCATGAAAATTGGAAGGAGGAACAACAGTGGCACAAGTAAAATATTATGGAACAGGTCGTAGAAAAAGTAGTGTTGCAAGAGTTTATTTAGTACCTGGTAAAGGAACTATTACAATAAATAAAAGAGAATTTGACGATTACCTAGCTTTAGAAACTTTAAAAGTTATCGTTCGTCAACCTTTGAATTTGACTCAAACACTTGATAAATTTGATGCGATTGTAACTGTAAAAGGTGGCGGATACACTGGCCAAGCAGGTGCAATCAGACATGGTATTTCTAGAGCTCTTTTACAAGCAGATATCGCGTTCAGACCAGCTCTTAAGAAAGCAGGTTATTTAACAAGAGATCCAAGAATGAAAGAAAGAAAGAAATACGGTTTAAAATCAGCGAGAAGAGCTCCTCAATTCTCAAAGAGATAATCATCAGAATATGCAAAACCCCACAGACTTTATGTTGTGGGGTTTTTTATTGTCCAATCATGTTCAATTTTGGCCAACTAAATAATGCATAAAATCAAATGCAATTATGTTCTAATAACTGGACAAAAAGTATAAACTATTAAATATAAGAAAGTCTATTGACAAGATATCCTACAAATGATAGAATAGGTTTAACGTTCAACCTTATACATAGTAACTAGGATGCAGATATGAAAATAGGTTTCCTTACATCAGGTTTAACGTTCAACCTAACTAACCATTAAAAAAATAGGGAAGGGAATGTGAAAAATGGAAAGTAAGAAAAAAGTTATGGGTATTATATTGAGTCTTTTGTTGGTTTTATCATTGATTTCTGCTTGTACTCAAAAAGAAACAGACGTAAGCGCAACAAATGAGGCGACAACAAATGCTGTTAAAAGTGAAACGACAACAAGTGAAGCAACAGAGCCGGAAGAAGAAGCGGTTGTTATTAAACTAGGGATCTGGCCTGAGCCTACTTTGACAGATGACATTGCAGTCCACGAAGGATATGTAACAACCATGGGTGAACTGCATCCAAATGTTACTGTTGAACCTGCCTATTATAAATACGCAACAGATACCTTTATCTCAATGGCAGAGTCAGGAAATTTACCAACAATTTTTGAATCCTGGTACACAGAACCTCAAAAGTTAATTAAGGGTGATTTCGTAGCGGATATTACAGATGAACTAGAGGCAAGAGGGTGGTTAGATTCAATCAACCCATCTATTAAAGAATTGTTATCAAAAGACGGTAGAATTTATGGTATTCCCAGAGATGGTTATGCACTTGGTTTAATGATCAATGTAGAATTGTTCGAGGAAGCAGGTCTTGTTGATGGGGATGGTTATCCTTTATATCCTAAAACCTGGACTGAACTGGCTGAAACAGCTAAAAAAATTAAAGATGCAACAGGTCAAGCTGGACTTTGCCTTCTTGCAAAAGACAACGCTGGGGGATGGCATTTCTCAAATATAGCTTGGGCATTTGGTGCCGCATTTACAACAGATAATGGAGATGGTACATTTACAGCAAATGTGGATTCGCCTGAAGCCATTGCGGCGATGGACTATGTCAAGTCTTTGAAATGGGAATACGACGTATTAACGGCTGATCCAATTAATGAGGATTGGGGAACAGGTTTTACGCAACTTGGGATAGGTTCAGCGGCTATGTATATCGCAGCTAACGATGCTGTTAATCAACCGACCCAAGTCAATGGGCTACCCGTTGATAAATTATCTATTACAGCATTCCCAGCAGGACCAGGAGGGCAATTCTCCTTGTCAGGTGGTACACCTTATATGTTCTCTAAAGATGCAACGGTGGATGAAATTAATGCAGCACTAGACTATCTTGAGATTATGGGCAAGGCGCCAGTGGCAACAGATGCCTCTAAGGCGGGCATGAGAGCCGATGCTGAGAATAAAGTGGCTAATGGCGTTCCTGTAATTCCGCGTTTTCCTTGTTGGATTAAACAAGATGTTTTGGATGCAGAAGCAGAAATTATTAAAGAATTTGGTAATGTAGATATGAAATTATTCCAGAGCTACTTTGATGCAACGACTTCTGAAGGTAATCTTCGTTTAGAAGAAGTGGGGTCTGCACAAGATTTATACGCTGAACTAACAAAAGTATTGCAAGCCGTGATTACAGATGAAAAAGCTGATGTGACTAAATTAATGCAAACAGCAGATAAAAATTATCAGACGGCATTAGATACACTTTATAGCAAATAGGAAGCTGAGTGGGGCCTCTGAAAAGATGCCCCATTTGCTTTGAATAGATTTAGAACATTCAAGGGAGGCGTTGAAGTGAATAGTGCTCATACCCGTTTGAGACCATCCAATAACAAACGTATAAAACGAGCAGATCTAGTGGGCTGGCTCGTGATGCTACCAACATTAATTTTATTTGTATTCTTTGTGTGGGAGCCATTATTAGAAAGTGTACGTCTGTCTCTGTATACGGCAAAAGGAATTAGATTACAAGAATTTGTTGGTTTTTCAAATTATATCAAGGTTTTCAAACATCCTGATTTTTTAGCTGCCTTTAAAAATACCTTTACATATATTTTCTATTCCTTAGCAATCGGATTTATTGTACCCATTATTACAGCCGTATTAATTAGTGAAACGGTTCATATGAAAAGTTTCTTTCGTGTCGGTGTGTACTTCCCTAATATGGTTCCAGGTATGGCGACAGTTATGATGTGGGGATTTTTCTTTACACCAGGAGCAACAGGAGTTCTTAATATTATACTATCCAAATTTGGTGTGGATCATCAGCTTTGGTTGTCAAATCCAAAGTGGACCATTCCCTTAATTATTTTGACAATGACATGGAAAAGTGCAGGCGCTACAGCTTTGATTTATATGGCCGGGATTAGTGGCATCAGTCCAGACCTTTATGAAGCAGCGACGATTGATGGGGCTGGAATTTGGCAAAGAATTCGTCACATAACACTGCCTAATATTTTCTCCCTGGGTAAAATTCTTTTGATTTTACAGATTATTGCGGTTTTCCAGATTTTATATGAACCCTTGGTAATGACCAATGGTGGTCCAAATAACGCAAGTATTTCACTTATGCAGTTGGTCTATAATTATGCCTTTAGGGATTTTAATTATCCTATGGCAGCGGCCTTGTCAGTCATGATCTGTCTGATATTAATTATGCTCAGCGGTGTCTATACAAAAATAACATCGACCAGAGATCAGTAAAGGAGGCGTTCGGATGTTTTTTGAAAAATATGGTCAGAAAAAAGACGGCGTCATTCGAAGTTATGATGTCCATTCTTTTAGGGTTAAATTGCTGATTGTTATCATTATTTTATTGTGTTTGCTGATAGCTGTTGTTAGTTTGTTTCCAGCATTTTGGGTATTTTTAGCGGGTATGAAAGATCTTAAAGAGTTTAGACGAAATGTTACCATTATTCCTGAGAACTTTGACTTTAGTGTTTATGCAAAAACATGGGATGATTTGAAATTCGCGAAATATTATTTGAATTCGTTTATGGTTGTAGGGGGGAGTGTAATTTGCGCCATTGTATTTAATGGGTTATTGGCATACGGTCTTGCTGTTTTAAGACCCAAGGGTTACAAGGTTGCACAAGGATTGGTGATGTGGAGTCTTTTGATACCCTCCACCACCAGTATTGTTGCCTTGTTTGTTAATATCAATAAAATTGGATTGAACAACTCTTTTGTTCCACTGTGGTTAGCCTTTGGTGCTAATGCATTTTATGTGATTCTTTTCCAGAAATTTTTTGAACGGATGCCGCAGGAATTATTTGAAGCTGCAAAGTTAGATGGGTGTGATGCCATACAAGTCTTTACTAAAATCGTAATGCCCCTCTCACGACCCATTATAATGGTGATTATCGTTTTTTCTATGACGGCAGCTTGGTCAGACTTTCTGTTGCCATATTTAGTGCTTAACGGCTCTGGAAAAGAAACGGTTATGGTTGCGATGTTCTCCTTTAGAAGTTCAAATGCTACGGATGTTGAAGTGTTACGTGCGGTGCTTTTCTCGATTATACCGCCAACAATATTATTTATTCTATTTCAGAAGCAGATCACCGATGGTGCTGCGGCTGGCGCGATAAAAGGGTGATAAAATGGCAAAAATGGCAGATCAATATTTTGTAACAGACCCATGGCACATCATAGAGGAAGATTTTGACTCTCAATATGGGCAGTTATCTGAATCGGTTTTTTCTTTGGCAAATGAATATATGGGGGTACGGGGTTATTTTGAAGAGGGTTACTCTGGTAAGTGTCTGATAGGCAATTATTTTAACGGCATATATGAGCAGAGAAAGCCAAATGTGAGTGCCTATAAGGGCATTACCCAAACCTCGGAATTTATGGTAAATGCTGTTA
>CAZJIO010000089.1:0-3807 GCA_964546035.1 uncultured Eubacteriales bacterium
TCCAAGACCATAAGTCCTTTGTGTCTTTTTTTTTTTTGGAAATTTTTTGATATTGATATTGACAAACAATCATTTGTGTTGTATAGTTGGTTACATGAGTAGCTAACCAAACAACATGACTTAATAAAAGCTAACCTACAATGATCAATGGAGGTGAAGTATGGACATTCAAGTAGATTCTAAAGTACCTATTTATATTCAGATTGCTGAATTTTTAGAAGATCTCATCCTAGAGGATAAGCTTAAAGAGGAAGAACAAGCACCCTCGACCAATCAACTGGCAGCCTATTACAAATTAAACCCTGCAACGGCTAGAAAAGGTCTCAATATATTGGTGGATGAGCAAATATTATATAAGAAAAGGGGATTAGGTATGTACGTATCAACAGGAGCTGTCAAACGTATCAAAACTAAGAGGAAAAAAATGTTTGTAGAAGAATATATTATGAAATTAATCATCGAGTGTAAAAAGTTAGACATCGATATCAATGAAGTGATTGAAATGATCAAACAAGTGGAAGGGAGGCAAAAAGTATGAGCGCAATTGTAAGGCTTGAAAACATCACAAAGAAATACGACGAAACAATCGCCCTAGATGGCATTAATTTAAGTATTGAAGCAGGAAAAGTCTATGGCGTCATAGGCAGGAATGGGGCAGGAAAGACAACATTATTGAAATTAATTTCAAACATGGTCAAACCAACAGATGGAAAGATCATCTATGAGCCTAATACACTATTAAGTGACCATGATATTTGCTTTGTTAGAGATTATAACACTTATTTCACCAATCAGAAGATAAAAAATGTTTTGTATGTAGCCTCTAAAATTTATCCTAATTGGGATTTTCAATTGGAAAAAGAGCTCATTGATATGTTTGAGCTGACAACAAATAAAATTTATTCTAAGGGTTCTAAAGGGATGCAGACAATGACCTCTATTATTATTGCTATGTGCAGTCAAGCCAAAGTGCTGTTGATGGATGAACCCTATGCAGGGTTAGATCCTGTAAATAGAGAAAATTTCTATCAAGTTTTGAGAGACAGATGCTTTGATGGTGAAAGAACTGTTCTCATTTCGAGTCATCTCATCAATGAAATTGAAGGTTATTTTGAAAAAGCCCTTATGATTCATAAAGGTAAAATTCTCATTAATGAAGATGTTGAATCTATTTATGAGAAAAGTTATGCCATTTACTGTGATGAAAAACTCTCCAACATGCTAAAAAGTAAAAAGAATGTACTCAAAGAAGAAAAACTCCTAGGGCAACACATACTTTACATTTATGATCAAATGAGCGAAAAAGATAAACAAGAAATCACTTTAGCAGGTGGCGAAATAAAGGGTATGGATTTACAAAAATTATTGGTGACTCAATGCAGTCGTTTGGAGGTGTAATCAATGAATGCTATGAATCGTCTGAAAGTAATCATGGTGAGTACGAATATTAAATTATTGTTATTGATGGGATTTTTATATGGTCTCGTATTTGGTGGCGTATCACAAGGGTTTGCCTTGGCTCAAGGGGGCACATCGCTGTATAAAGTGATTGCTTCTATTCTAATGATAGGTGCTGCTTATGAGTGTATGTTTTTGTTGGTTATACTGATTGTACTTGTTGCATTAAATATCAAAGGATATATTTCACTGGGCATGGATCAACTCATTGTTTATAAAATATGGCGAGATTTTCTAATTTATGTATCGCTTTTTATGGTGATTGTGGCAAATATATTTATTTGGACTGAAACCTTTAAGAATCAACTCTTTATGAAAACAAGAGTTCTCAATATCAATTTTAACAATCTAGAAACATTAGATTACTTAAAAGTTTTCTTGATCGTCACACTTTCAATTTTGTTGCTTAATATGAGTGTTAGTTTAATAACGAGTATCGGAAATCGATTTGGCATTGTCAACTGTTTCGTAGCAATAACCGTATTCGTAGGATTTTTCATTTTGAGCATTCCTAAGATCATTGATTTGATCTTATGGGGCGATCGTTTGGCAATTATAATGGTAGTGTTGGTCGTTTTAAACGTTATATTTTTTGGAGTGAGTAAGAACCTTATTAAAAATACAGAAGTAGCGAGGTGATGGGAATGAAAAAAAGATTATCATATGGTCTATTATTGCTTTCTGTATGTTTTCTAGCTTTTAGTATTTATTATATGGCTGATTATATAAAAGCTTCCATTAGTGATTCATGGACACTTGAAGAAATTGCCCAGTCGACGATGGGTGTCAATATACAGGATGTGGAGGTTGATCAATTGATTGAAGCCTATGCAAAGGACCCCTCTATTAAAGAGATGATCCATGATTCAGAAGGAAATAAGAATTATGAGACCATTGCCAATAAACTAGGTGTGGAAAACTACTATCTCCAACAAGGTGTCGTGAAGACAGATAAGTGCTCTATTATAACCTTAGATGAAGACCAAAGTATCAGGTACAAATGGAGCAATCAACTTGGAGAGGGTACCCTACAATGGATTATAAAAGACATTACAGGCAAAATCGTCTTTGAAAATTCAGATACAAATATCTCTGTTCAAGGAGATATTCCACTAACCGCTGGCGATTATTTTGTCTACTTGAGCTGGAATGTAGAGAACAATATGAGCTATAATCTTTATATCAGTGAGAAATAACCCTTAAAAAGCTATGATGCGTTAAATCATAGCTTTTTTTCTAACTATTTACTGACATTTGTTGACAGTTTTTTCTCCTGCTGATAAGATTAAGATGTCTAAAAATCTAACCTAGGGGGTTCAAATGTAATGGACAAATTTTTTAAATTAAAGCAAAACGGTACGACTGTCAAAACAGAATTGTTAGCGGGTCTTACCACATTCATGACGATGGCTTATATCCTCATTGTCAACCCAAGTATTCTTTCCGCTGCTGGAATGGATAAGGGTGCGTTGTTTACCGCAACTGCATTAGCAGCTATAGTCGGTTGCTTACTTATGGGATTTCTAGCTAACTATCCCTTTGCACTTGCACCAGGTATGGGGCTTAATGCTTTCTTTGCATTCAGTGTTGTTATTGGTATGGGTTATAACTGGAAAATAGCATTAACCGCCGTTTTTGTAGAAGGGATTATCTTTATTCTTCTAACATTTATTAATGTCAGAGAAGCTTTATTTGATGCGATACCCATGTCACTTAAGTATGCTGTAAGTGTTGGTATTGGTCTATTTATTGCTTTCATTGGATTTAAAGATGCGGGTATTATTGTTGGCGACCCAGCTACTTTTGTAAAAGTGGCAGACAATATGACATCCCCTGCAATCATTTTAGCAGTAGTCGGTACACTTCTTACTTTTGTATTGGTTATTAAAAAGGTTAAAGGTTCTATTTTAATTGGTATACTTGCAACTTGGATCCTTGCTATGATTTCTGAAAAAATAGGCTGGTATGTTCCTGATTTTGTAACAACCTTTCCAACAATTCCTAGTGGTGTTGTAGCAACAATTCCATCAATCTCATCAATCGCATTCGAATTTGATTTTAGTGCTATTGCAACCTTTAACTTCTGGACAGTTGCCTTCTTGTTTGTGGACTTATTTGACACATTAGGTACTTTAATCGGTGTATCAAGTAAAGCTGGTCTTTTAGATAAAGAAGGACGTTTAGCAAGAGGCAAACAAGCTCTTCTTGCAGATGCTCTTGCAACGACTGCTGGAGCGGCTTTTGGTACTTCAACCACAACGACTTATATTGAAAGTGCTGCAGGTATTGCAGATGGCGGTAAAACAGGTCTTACAGCGATAGCGGTTGGTCTATTATTTGCTCTTGCAC
>CAZJIO010000089.1:3837-5751 GCA_964546035.1 uncultured Eubacteriales bacterium
TCACCAATTTTTCTTGCGATTCCAGCCTTTGCAACGGCACCTGCACTTATCGTAGTTGGTTTCTATATGATGGAATCTGTGGTTAAAATTGATTTTACAGACTTTAGAAATGCTATTCCTGCTTTCTTAACATTTTTAATCATGCCAATTACCTTTAGTATTTCAGAGGGTATCTCCTTTGGTATTATTTCCTACACAGTGATCCATGCAGTGACAGGACAAGCTAAAAAAGTGCATCCAGTGATGTATATTTTAACTGTATTATTTATCTTGAAATATATCTTCATTTAGTGTAAAATAAAAATTAACTGAATATCTTCTATACAACTGGCGGAAAGTGGGAGCACCCACCGGGAGTATGGAATTATGTAGTGCCGACCGCCTGGGCAAAAAGATCGTCTTGATTCTTTTGCTCAGGCGGTCTTTCTTTTTTCTTTGATTAAACTGAAAAAGGAGTGTAGGCATATGAAGCATAAAGCATGGGAAAATTTTAAAGAAGGTCATTGGAACCTAGCTATTGAAGTCAGAGATTTTATACAATTAAATTACACACCCTTCCTTGGAGATGAGAGTTTTCTGGAGTGCGCAACAGAAAGAACTAAAAAACTTCAAATAAAATTTGAAGCATTACTTGAAGAGGAACAAAATCGAGGTGGGGTACTATCAATTGATACCAAAACAGTCTCCTCCTTATTGACCTTTGCCCCTGGTTATTTAGATCAAGAAAATGAAATCATTGTTGGTATGCAAACGGACCAACCTTTAAAGAGAGCCATTAATCCATTTGGTGGCATCCGACTAACGCGTAGTGCGTGTAAAGCCTATGGTTACGAATTAGATGCACAAGTGGAACAGGAATTTGCTTATAAAACAACCCATAACGATGGCGTTTTCAGAATTTATACAGATGAAATGATGGAGGCGAGACGTTTAGGGATCATAACAGGTTTGCCAGATGCCTATGGTAGAGGTAGAATTATTGGTGATTATCGTAGGGTGGCTTTATATGGTGTGAACCATTTGATCGCTCAGAAGAAAGTGGACAAGGAACACTATGGCGAACTTCCTATGTCAGAAGACAACATTCGATTGATTGAGGAACTTTATCGTCAAATCGACTTCCTGGAGAAACTAAAAGAAATGGCCCTTTTATATGGCGATGACATAAGTCTGCCAGCAACAAATGCTAAAGAGGCGATTCAATGGACCTATTATGCCTATCTTGGAGCCATTAAAGAGCAAAACGGCGCAGCAATGTCTCTTGGGAGAGTCAGTACTTTTCTAGATATCTATATTGAAAGGGATTTAATAGATGGCGCATTATCAGAAAGTGAAGCACAAGAATTAATTGATGATTTTGTGATGAAACTTAGAATGGCTAGGCAGTTAAGAACGCCTGAATACAATGAGCTTTTTGCAGGAGATCCTACTTGGGTGACGGAAGGTATCGGCGGTTTAGGCATTGATGGCAGAACCTTAGTGACAAAAAGCTCTTATCGTTTTTTGAATACCCTTTACACCCTTAACCCAGCCCCTGAACCGAACATGACAATCCTGTGGTCTAATCAGTTGCCAACACCCTTTAAAACTTATTGCGCAAAAGTGTCTATGGAAACAGATTCCATACAATATGAAAATGACGACTTAATGCGTCAAGCATATGGTGATGATTATGGTATCGCTTGTTGCGTTTCTGCTATGAAGATTGGTCAACAAATGCAATTTTTCGGAGCCCGATGTAATTTGCCTAAAATCTTACTCCTTGCCTTAAATGGTGGGAAAGATGAGGAAGAAGGTCTTGCCATTGGTCCTCAAATGGCACCTATGAATATGGCGATTCTAGATTATGAAGCTGTTCTTGAACGTTTTGAAATCTATCAAAGTTGGTTATGTAAACTGTATGTCAATACCATG
>CAZJIO010000089.1:5761-6041 GCA_964546035.1 uncultured Eubacteriales bacterium
TCATCCATTACATGCATGACAAATATGCCTATGAGAAGATTCAAATGGCTTTGCACGATACCCAGGTTGAGCGGTTCATGGCGTTTGGTATGGCGGGGTTATCTGTTATGGCTGATTCCTTAAGCGCTATCAAATACGCCAAGGTTAAACCCATTAGAAATGAGCAGGGCCTCATATATCATTTCGAAATAGAGGGTAATTTTCCTAAGTTTGGTAATAATGATGATCGAGTAGACGGCATTGCAGTTGGACTTACCTCTAATTTTATCGAAGAGCTTAG
>CAZJIO010000089.1:6060-10406 GCA_964546035.1 uncultured Eubacteriales bacterium
GAAATGCCATCCATACCCTTTCGATACTCACAATTACCTCCAATGTGGTTTATGGAAAGAAGACCGGCGCAACTCCGGATGGCAGAAAAGCTGGAGAACCCTTTGCGCCAGGTGCTAACCCTATGCATAACAGAGATGAAAATGGCGCGCTAGCTTCTTTAGAATCCATAGCAAAGCTTCCCTTTGAAGCCTGTAGAGATGGTATATCTTGTACTTTTTCTATACAACCTAAGGCGCTGGGTAAGGTTGAGGGGGATCAAAAGTCCAACTTGGTGGGTATCTTAGATGGCTATTTCAGCAAAAAAGCCCATCACCTTAATGTGAATGTTATGAATAAGGAAATGCTTATAGATGCTATGGCACATCCAGAAAAATACCCCAATTTAACCATACGTGTTTCGGGCTACGCGGTCCGTTACAAAAGATTGAAAAAAAAGCAACAGTTAGAAGTCATTAACCGTACTTTCCATGAAACCATATAAAATCTAAAGGAGAAAAAATGAGAGCATTAATCAGTGTTTCAGACAAAACAGGTATTGTAGAATTTGCAAAAGAATTAGAAAGTTTAGGTGTGGAAATTATTTCAACAGGAGGAACAGCTTCTTCCTTAGCAAATGCAGGGATTAAGGTCATTGGAATATCCGATATCACAGGCTTTCCAGAATGTCTGGATGGCAGAGTTAAAACATTAGATCCTCATATACATGCGGGTATTCTTGCCATGAGAAGCAATCCTGAGCACATGAAACAAATACAAGAGTTAGGTGTTACGCCTATTGATATCGTTGTTGTTAATCTGTACCCATTTAAGCAAACCGTATTAAAAGAAGGGGTAGAGCTTCACGATGCTATTGAAAATATAGACATCGGTGGACCTACTATGCTGAGATCCGCCGCTAAGAATTATCAAGATGTATCTGTGATCATTGATCCATCAGACTATGGCGTTGTGTTATCTGAGCTTAAAGAAAATAATAAAGTCAGTGTTAAAACTAATTTTTATTTATCTTCAAAGGTGTTTGAGCACACATCTCATTATGACACACTCATTGCTAATTATATGAGGGCTCAAAGAGGGGCAGAGGTATTACCAGATATCATTACCATGACCTTTGAGAAAGTTCAAGGTATGCGTTATGGTGAAAATCCTCATCAAAAAGCAGCTTTTTATAAGGAGATTGGTAATACAAAAGGTTTCTTAACCAATGCGGTTCAGTTACATGGTAAAGAATTGTCCTTCAATAACATCAATGACACCAACGGTGCGCTAGAATTACTAAAAGAATTTAGTGAACCAACAGTGGTAGCGTGTAAACATGCAAATCCATGTGGTGTGGGAAGCGGAAATGGTATTTATGAAGCGTATATGAGAGCTTACACCTCTGATCCAAAATCTATTTTTGGGGGCATAGTAGTTGCCAATGCAGCTATTGACTTAGCAACAGCAGAGGAAATTAACAAGATCTTTATTGAAATAGTAGTCGCTCCTGATTTTTCTGATGAAGCGCTGGAGGTTTTAAAGAAGAAGAAAAATATTCGCTTATTAAAGTTAGAGCATATCGAAAACAAACAACCAGAAACCGCATATGATATGAAAAAAGTAAGCGGAGGTCTCCTTGTACAAACAGTAGACAGTGTTCTATTGGTTGAGAGTGAACTTAAAGTGGTAACAAAGAGACAACCTACAGACGAGGAAATGGCAGACTTACTATTTGCCAATAAAATTGTTAAGCATACAAAATCAAATGGTATCGCTATTGGCAAGAATAAGCAATCTGTCGGCGTTGGACCAGGACAGGTAAACCGTATTTGGGCATGTCTTCAAGCCATTGATCATGCAAAAGAAGCCCTTGGTGAAGATTCACTTAAGGGAGCCGCTTTGGCATCAGATGCCTTCTTCCCATTCGCAGATTGTGTTCAAGAAGCAGCCAATGCAGGCATCACTTGCATCATTCAACCAGGTGGCGCATCAAAAGATCAGGAATCTATTGATCTGTGTGATCAATATGGCATTGCAATGATATTTACGGGGATGAGACATTTTAAACACTAAGTACTTTAATTATTCGTGAATGTTGCACAAATTTTTTTAAATATCTTGACTTTCAATGGTAATTATGCTATTCTAACTCCAGTGGTAATTGGCCTCGGGAATTATAAAGGTTAATATTTTATACGATCTATCAGGTAAATAACAAGCATCATAGCGAGTTTTTAACATAGTCAGTTAAAAAGATTCTTTATGTTTCATGTAAAAGGCCTAGGATTAATTGCTACAATAATAAATAAGTTAATTTTAGGAGGGAAAAAAGATGAAACAAGGGACAGTTAAATGGTTTGACGCTAAAAAAGGGTTTGGATTTATTTCCGTACCAGGAGAAAATGACGTATTCGTACATTTCTCAGCAATTCAAGGTGATGGCTTCAAAGCTTTAGAAGAAGGCGACACTGTAGAATTTGAAGTAGTAACAGGTTCTAAAGGACCTCAAGCTGCTAGCGTTACTAAATTATAATTATAATTGGTAGGCTAAGCCCCAACTTTTAAAAGTTGGGGCTTTTTAATTGTCCCTGTGATATAATCTTTTTAAACGGTATTATATAGAACTTGATGGGTAAAATATAGAGATAAGTGAGATTTATTTCAATAAATAAGGAGTGATCAAATGATCGAAAACTATAAAAAGTTAGAGAACAAGAAAATTGAAGAGCTAAACGCAGTTGGACAATTATTTATCCACGAAAAAAGTGGTGCTAGGGTCGTGTTTTTAACCAATGACGATGAAAATAAGGTGTTTTCTATTGCCTTTAGAACACCCCCTACAGACGATACAGGCTTGCCTCATATATTAGAACATTCTGTTCTATGTGGGTCGAGAAAATTTCCAATTAAGGATCCTTTTGTGGAGTTAGCGAAAGGTTCACTCAATACTTTTTTAAATGCGATGACCTTTGCTGATAAGACTGTGTATCCCGTTGCTAGTTGTAATGACAAGGATTTTGAAAATTTAATGGATGTCTATATGGATGCTGTTTTTTATCCCAATATTTATAGAGAAGATAAGATTTTAAAGCAAGAAGGTTGGCATTATGATCTATCCCATGCCGATCAGGAACTGACCTACAAAGGCGTTGTTTATAATGAAATGAAAGGTGCTTTTTCCTCCCCTGAACAGTTGCTTTTTAGAAAAATTCAACAATCCTTATTCCCAGATAATGCCTATCATTTTGAGTCCGGTGGCGATCCGGAATTTATCACAGATTTAACTCAAGAAAACTTTTTAGATTTTCATAAGAAATATTATCACCCTTCCAATAGTTATATATTCTTGTATGGGGATTTGGATGTGGATGCCCAACTTAAATGGCTTCATGAGCACTATTTGGACGCTTTTGAGCACCAAGAAGTAGATTCGCATATACCAAGGCAAAAAGCCTTTGAAAGCCAAGCGCAAGCCGTTTATGAATATCCCATTTCAAGCAATGAATCCTCAGAGGAGAAGACCTATTTATCTTTGAATTATGTGGTAGGTGATGCAACAGATAAAATTGAATATGTCGGCCTTGATATCCTAGAATATATATTATTAGAGGCTCCTGGAGCACCTCTTAAGAAGGCATTGCTGGATGCAGGTATTGGAAAAGATGTTTTTGGTTCCTTCGACAACAGTATTTTACAACCCACTTTTAGTATCGTAGTAAAAAATGCAGAGGTATCTAAAAAAGACCAATTTCTGGAAGTCGTTAATAGCACTCTAACTCAGCTGCTTCAAGACGGCATAGAACAAAAGAAAATCCAAGCAGCCAACAACAATTTTGAGTTTAAAACAAGAGAAGCTGATTTTGGTCGTTATCCTAAAGGCGTTATATACGCCCTCAAAGCTTTGGATAGTTGGCTCTATGATGGTTGTCCCTTTACCCATTTTGAATACAATCAGACCTTTGATGTGCTGAAAAATGGCATTAAGAACGGACATTTCAATCGTTTAATAGATAAGTATTTCTTGAATAATAAGCATTCTTCTTTATTGATTCTTAAGCCTAATGGTGAAATTATGAATCAGAAGGAACAAGAAACGAAAGATAAATTACAAGCCTATAAAGCTTCATTATCCAAAGAAGTACTGGAAAAACTCATTAAAGAGACCGAGAATTTAGAACGGTTCCAAAGTGAAGAAGAAACAAAAGAGAATCTGGAAAAAGTCCCACTTCTTGAGATTGAAGACATTCAGGAAGAAGTTGAAGAACTATTTGCCCATGAAAAAGACATTAAAAATGTGCGTATGCTGCGACATGAAACCTTTACCAATAACATCGTCTATTCACAACTGAATTTTGATACGACCATG
>CAZJIO010000089.1:10570-10840 GCA_964546035.1 uncultured Eubacteriales bacterium
AGGAAGTGTTTAGACCGAAATTTGAAATTTCAGGCAAGTGTTTCTCAGATAAAGTGCCTAAATTTTACGAATTGGTTAAAGAAGTGATTTTTAGAACAACTTTTGTGGATAAGAATCGTTTGCGAGAAATTATTTCCGAGAATAAGTCTCGCGTGCAAATGAGTTTAAGCAGCAGTGGACATAACTCAGCAGCGAACAGAGCAGAATCCTATTTTTCAAAAGCAGCACTCTACCGTGAATGGGTGAATGGTATTTCTTACTATCAATTTT
>CAZJIO010000089.1:10853-12231 GCA_964546035.1 uncultured Eubacteriales bacterium
GAGAAATGTGAGAAAGATTTTGACCAAATAGCGGATGATATCGTTAAGCAGCTTAAAGACTTAATTCAAATGGTCTTTAGATTTGAGAACTTGATCGTTGGCGTCACTTGTGAGCTAGGTGCATTTAATATTGTCGATCACGAACTTGAAATGTTTATTGATCATTTAGCTAAAGAATTTATCGATGTGAAAGAAGTGACATTAGAATTAGATGGAGGAAATGAAGGGTTCATGACCTCTGGAAAAGTTAATTATGTGGCAAAGGCTGGTAATTATTTTAAAGCTGGATTTGAGTATTCAGGCGAATTAAAGGTGCTTCAAACCATATTAAGCCTAGATTATTTGTGGCAAAACGTTCGAGTTAAAGGCGGCGCATATGGCTGTATGGCAGGCTTCAAAAGAAATGGTTGCTTGTATTTTGTTTCCTATAGAGATCCTAACTTGAAAGAGACCTTGGAAATTTATGATCGTATGGTAGATTATATTGCTACTTTTAGTGGCGACGAGCGGGAAATGAGGAAGTATATTATTGGAACCATTAGCAAATTAGATACACCTTTAACGGCGTCCATGAAAAATGATCGTATGTTATCCCTTTATTTTTCCAATGTATCTCATACCCAACTACAACATGAGAGAAATCAGGTCTTGAATACATCACCTGAAAAAATTAGAGATTTGGCACCACTCATTCAAGAGACCTTAAAGCAGGAAAACATCTGTGTCATTGGCAATGAAAACAAGGTCAAAGAGGAAGCAGAACTCTTCAAAACGACCCTACATTTGTTCAATTAATAAACAATAAAAAAGCGATAGACAAAAATCTATCGCTCTTTTGTTGCGATTAAGCTTGTTAGGTTAAGGACTCTGGACCCTCAGTTTTCTCTTCCGATTTGTTCATGTAATAAGGACAATCCGTATCGTTGTTTTGCGTGTTGGTCAAAGTGATGGAGAAGGATAAATTACACTTTCCTTCTTCCTGATAAATACAGTCATGTGTACAGTTGATATCCATATGATTGTACCTCCTAGTTACTTTTATTTTCTCCAATAATGAGTAGGCTATTCGTGAGGAAAGCTGGAGCGTAAGAAACGACACAGAAAGAGGGATTGACAAAAGATTAAACCTAGCGCAAAATCAAGATGAAGGATAAAAAGGAGGCATGACTTATGATTGTTGTTAACAATTTGACGCAGATTTATAAGAGTGGTAAGGGGATTTTTGATGTAAATTTTAGTGTTCAAAAAGGTGAAGTCTTTGGATATCTTGGACCAAATGGTGCAGGTAAGACGACGACCATTCGAAATTTAATGGGTTTTGCCAATGCAACAAGAGGCAATGCTTCCATTGCAGGATTAGATTGTCGAATAGATGCCA
>CAZJIO010000089.1:12260-13006 GCA_964546035.1 uncultured Eubacteriales bacterium
TGGGTTACTTACCTGGAGAAATGGCATTTTTTGATCATATGACCGGAATTGAGTTTTTAGTTTTTATGACCCAGATGAGACACACAAAGGAGATTAAAAGAAGAGATGAGCTCATTGACAGATTTGAATTGGAAACCCAGGGTAAAATAAAAAAAATGTCAAAGGGGATGAAACAGAAACTGGGAATTGTAACAGCATTTATGCACAATCCAGATGTCTATATTTTAGATGAACCAACAAGTGGACTCGATCCTTTGATGCAAAATGTTTTTTTAGATTTAATTGAAGAGGAAACGAAAGCGGGTAAAACGATATTAATGTCCTCCCATATCTTTGAAGAAGTTCAAAGAAGCTGTGATCGAGCCGGAATTATTCGTGAAGGTCATATGGTGGCCGTTGAAGATGTTCATTTACTAGGTGAGATGAAAGCGAAAAGCTATACCATTGAATTGGGTTCTCCTATAGATGTAGAAGCCTTAGTAAATAGTAAGTTTGGCGCTTCGTTGATATCGAATATGAAGGTTCATGTTTCAGCCAATTATCCATATAATGAGTTCTTTAGTTTGCTCGCAAAATGTGATGTGAAGGCTATAGAATTGAAAGAGCAATCCTTAGAGGATGTATTTATGAAATATTACGGAAAGGCAGGTGAGCTCAATGAATAGAACGCTCTTTGTATCCAATATTAAGTCGAGTTGGGGGCTGTTTGCATTTGTTGGTGGTATGCTACTCATCTATGTGTCAAC
>CAZJIO010000089.1:13022-16612 GCA_964546035.1 uncultured Eubacteriales bacterium
GTGTCAACCAGTGTAAGCATGTTTGATCCTGTGAGTGCAGAGGCTATGCTGGCAATGTTCGAAATGCTACCTGAAGGTATGATGAAAGCCTTTGGATTTGATGGTCTGGGTACTGATTTGACATCCTACTTAGGCGGTTATCTCTACGGGTTTATTTTACTCGTATTTCCAATGATTTATACGATTGTCCTATCCAATAAATTGGTAGCAAAACATGTGGACAGTGGTTCTATGGCTTATTTACTCGCTACACCTAATTCACGATTAGAGATTGTTTTCACACAAGCCATATATTTGATTACAAGTACTTTTGTATTACTCGCTATTGAGTTGGGCATACTAATAGCAATGGCTGAGGGTATGTTTCCAGGTCACCTGCAGATTGGAAAATTTTTAGCATTAAATCTATTGACTTACTTGGTATTGACCGTTGTTGGTGGCGTGAGCTTTTTATTCTCTTGTATTTTTAATGACACGAAATATTCTGTTGCCTTTGGATCAGGGGTGCCCATTCTTTTCTTTGGACTGAAAATGATCAGTGAGATTAGCGAAAAGATTGAATTTTTAAAGTATTTCACTATTTATTCAGTCATCCAACCCGATAGAATAATGAACGATGGACAGTATACGATGTCGGTTTGTGGTTTGTTATTTTTAGCAATCCTTGTATTATATGGACTCGGGATCTATATATTTAATAAGAAAAGTTTGTCTATCTAAGTCATATGGACAAATATGCACAGGTATACATGACGTATACCCGTGCATATTTATAAATATTACAGTTGACAAATGATTGAAAATCAATTATGATTATAAAAATAAATATCATCAAGAAAAACAGCAATGAAAAGGAAGAGTACTTTACATAAGGAAATAAAGAGAGGGGATGTTGGTGAGAATTCTCCATGACGATGTAAAGGAAGGTAGCCTTGGAGCTTTGAACTGAAATCCAAATTGGGAGAGTAGGCTTCAACGGTCGCTTACCGTTATTGAAGCGATAATATCGGAGCAATCCTGTATTATATGGAGTGTGCTAAGGAATTAGCAAATTTAGGTGGTACCGCGGAAGATGTGTCTTCGTCCTATAGGTTTTAGGATGGAGGCTTTTTTATTACTCTAAATGTAACTAACTGTCAGATTTGAAAGGAGAGATTACTATGTTATTAACAGGCGCACAAATCGTTATTGAATGTTTGAAAGAACAAGGTGTTGATACAATATTTGGTTATCCAGGAGCTGCTACAATTAATATTTACGATGAATTGCATAAAAATGCAGATTCTATTCATCATATTTTAACCTCCCATGAGCAAGGTGCTTCCCATGCTGCCGATGGTTACTCCAGATCAAGTAATAGAGTCGGTGTATGTTTGGCTACCTCAGGACCGGGTGCAACCAATCTCGTTACAGGTATTGCAACAGCATATATGGATTCCATTCCTATGGTTGCCATTACTGGTAATGTTGAAATGACAAAATTAGGTAAAGATAGTTTTCAAGAAGTTGATATTTTAGGGATTACAATGCCCGTTACAAAACATAATTATATGATTAAAGATGTTAAAGAATTAGCACCTGCCTTTAGAGAAGCTTTCCTCATTGCACAATCAGGAAGACCGGGTCCTGTGCTTATTGATATACCAAAGAACATTACAGTTGAAAAAGCGGAATATGAAAGACAAGAACCTAAACAAGTTCAGCGTGTTGAAAGTGTATTAAGTGACGAAGTGATTGAACTCATTCGAAACGCTAAAAAACCTCTGATATTTGCTGGTGGTGGTGTATTTTTAGCAAAAGCATCTGAAGACCTATTTACCTTTGCAAAACGCATCAATGCACCTGTTTCTTGTAGTTTAATGTCCATAGGATGCGTTCCAACAGATCACGAACTCTATATTGGTATGGTTGGGATGCATGGTTCTATGACCTCAAATAAGGGCTTTAATCTATGTGATTTGCTCATAACAGTTGGAGCTAGGTTCAGTGATCGTGTAATTGGAAATGATAAATACTTTGCTAAACAGGCTAAAATCATTCAATTTGACGTGGATCCAGCAGAGATCAACAAGAATGTATTGGTTCATGATTATATCATTGGTGATGTAAAGAATACCTTGTCTCTATTAAATGAATGTATTGAACAACAAGAACATCCTGAGTGGATGGCGGAAATTAAAGCACTTAATGAAAAATATGCCTATGTGCATGATACAGAAAAGCTAAATGTTCCCTATTTAATGAAAAAAATTGGTGATCATGCTGGTGCAGAGGATATCGTGACAACAGATGTTGGGCAACATCAAATGTGGACCGCCCAACATTATCCTTTTAAATTACCAGATAAGTTTTTGACCTCAGGCGGTCTTGGAACCATGGGATATGGCTTAGGAGCTGCAATGGGTGCTCAATTTGCAAATCCGAACAATCGTGTCATCATGATAACTGGAGATGGCTCATTTAAAATGAACTTTAACGAAATTATTACCTGTGTGAGACATCACCTCCCCATCAAAATCTTTTTAATGGATAACAATACCCTTGGGATGGTTAGACAATGGCAAGATCTCTTTTATGATCAACGTTTTGCGGCTACTACCCTTGAAGATGAAATTGATTATGTCCAGTTCACACGTGCTCTAGGTGGAGAAGGTTTCATTATTGATCATGTGGATCAAATAGATGGCATAATTGATCAAGTTTTTGCCAGTAAGAAACTTTGTGTGGTGCATTGTAAAGTCCCTCAAAGTAAGTTTGTATTTCCGATGGTACCACCTGGAAAAGCTATTTACGATGCGATTAATGAGTAAATAAGATAGAATCCTCGTGCCTCTGTGGTGTATCTACAGGGGCATATTTTCTAAAAGCATTGAAATCTGTCGGAAACTGGAGTAAAATTAGCAGATAACACACCTTTGGGAGATGAAAAAATGGCTTATAAGAACATACTATTTGATTTGGATGGAACATTAACGGATCCTAAACAAGGCATTACGAAATCTGTGCAATATGCCTTAGCAAAGTTTGGTATTCAAGTTGATAATTTAGATACACTCGATCCGTTTATAGGACCACCTTTATTGGATTCCTTTATGGCATTTTATGATTTTGATGAAAACCAGGCTAAACAAGCCATCGTATATTATAGGGAATATTTTAGTGTGACAGGAATTTATGAGAATGAAATTTATCCTGGTATAGAAGAACTCCTTAAGGTTTTAAAAAAGAAGGGTAGAAGGTTGGTCGTTGCAACCTCGAAGCCGACAGTCTTCGCTGAAGAAATCTTGAGGTATTTCAAGATAGAAAGTTATTTTGACGGTGTTTATGGGAGTCAACTAGATGGCAGCATGGTGGAAAAAACAGAGATTATTGAGCATATTATCAAAAATGTACTACCGCAAGATGAAAGCATCGTTATGATCGGAGATCGTAAATATGACATCATAGGTGCCAGGAATAATGGTATTGATTCTATTGCCGCAGGATATGGCTATGGCAGTGAAGATGAACTGAAGATTTGTGAACCGACTTATTTTGTACATGATGTAGCAGAGCTGCTTATATTTTTAGGATAGAAAGAGGTTGTCACG
>CAZJIO010000090.1:0-7028 GCA_964546035.1 uncultured Eubacteriales bacterium
CTCTAAACCCTTTCTTTATCTGGGTGTTTTCATAACCGGTGCTGGATGGGGCATGTGTAACACCAGTATTAATGTCATTGTAAACGATTTTGTCCATGGCGACGGTAAAATAATGAGTTTGTTACATATGACTTTTGGCTTTGGAGCAGTGACTATTCCAATTCTATCGGGTATTTTCATTCGTAATGGGTTGCCTTGGCAAAGCATTATGATTTTGTTGGCGGTTTTATCAGCTACAAGTATGGTACTTGCCATGATCATGCCGATTCATCAGATTAAAAGAGACCAAGGCAGCCAAAAGTTAAGCAAAGTCATTTATAAAAATAAGCGCCTTTATATTTTCATGGCCATACTTTTTTTCTATGTGGGATCTGAGAATGCTTTTAATGGGTGGTTGGTAACCTATCTCGTTAATGGCCTGGATTTTTCAGACGCCCTTGCACAAAATGTTTTATCTATTATGTGGGTAGTCATTATTTTAGGCCGGTACATCAACGGTCAGCTGAGTCAAAAATTTAAAAAAGAAAATATTATTCTAGTGTCCAGTATAGGCTCTTTAGTAATGGTTGTTTGTTTTGTTAACGTGACTTCTCCCATACTGGTCATCCCAGTTGTTGCACTTATGGCAATGATGTTCTCGGGCATATATCCACTGACTATCGCCAATGCCAACCCAATCATAAATGGGTCCGGTACTGCCGGTGCGATGATTACTTCCTGTGGTGGATTAGGAGCCATGGTGATTCCCTATATCAGTGGGAGAGCAGCAGAGAAGTCTGGCGTCATGGGAATGATTACAACGGTTTTGGTGTCTTTGGTTTTCTTAACACTTTTTGCGTTGGTTAATAAAAGAAAAGCAATCTCCTAGAATATCAGGAGATGGCGAGGTTGTCAGAATCTCCGTCCCCAGGATGCCATCCAAGATGGCAGTTGTCAGAATCTCCGTCCCCAAGATGCCACGAAAAGAGGTTAATATGAGTAATAATTTGAAATATCTGATAGAAGAGAAGGGCAATGGTTTGAAGATCACTGAGTACATGACTCAGGTCCTGCAGTTGTCTGGAAGATTTACGAAAACTGCGAGTAAGGAAAAGCGTATCCTGTTAAATGGTAAAACAGTTTATATGGGTGAAAAGCTGAAAGGTGGCGATCGGCTTGAGATCATTGTTACTAAGGAAGAAAGTCAAGATATACAACCCGAGGCACTCCAGATAGAGGTCATTTATGAAGATGAGGATCTGGTGGTAGTTAATAAGCCACCCTTTATGTTGGTGCATCCAACACCGAATCATCCAGGGGGTACCCTTTCTAATGGACTCCATTTTCACTTTCAGAAAAATGGAGAGAAGTGCATCGTAAGACTCGTCAGTCGACTCGACCGGGACACATCGGGGTTGGTCTTAATTGCTAAAAATACTTTTGCTCACATGAATCTTGCCAAAGCAGCCGATGAAAATAAATTGCTTAAAACCTACAGGGCTATTGTTCATGGAGGGATGATGCCAAGTGAGGGCACCATCGATTTGCCCATTGGAAAGTCGCTGGAGGAGCCTATAAAAAGATGCATATGTGAAGATGGCCAAAGGAGTATCACACATTTTAAGTGTGTTGGGAAAAGTGAGCAGGCTTCCCTAGTAGAATTAAGACTAGAAACAGGGCGGACGCATCAAATCAGAGTCCATCTGAGCCATATGGAGCATCCGCTATTTGGAGACGCCTTATACGGAAATGTGGAAACGGAATGGATTAATCGCCAGGCCCTCCATGCAAATGGGCTCATTGTACCCCATCCAAGAACGGGTGAGCTTCTTAATCTGAGTTGTGATTTGCCAAAGGATATGAAGGAGCTACTACAAAAACTAAAAATTACTGTATAAAAAAAGTCGCTTACTATAGCGGCTATTTTATTTGACATTTGGCATATTCTTTTGTATAATCAATCTATCAGATAATATCTTGAATTCAAGATAAAAAGAAGGTGAAAAATGAATTCAACCAATAGCCATGAAAAGTTAATGATTGTACTCAGTAAGATGTATCGCACTTTTGACGATAAGATGAGTAGAAATATCAAGGACTTAGGCTTACATCCTACTGAATTTGCAATACTAGGTCATTTAGCAAAAAAAGGTCCGACACCCCTACAACAATTAGGAAAAGTCGGATTCATCACCAGTGGAACGATTACCTATGTTATTGATAAACTTGAAAACATGGGTTATATACAGCGAGAAAAATGTGAAAAAGACAGAAGAATCATATATGCGAAGATCACCGAGCTGGGTCAAACAATATGGTTATCTGCCTATGAGGAACACCTTAAATATTTAAACCTTGTCTTTGAAGATCTCGAACCACAAGAGTTAGATGATATGATTGTACTAGCAAAGAAAATCGGAAAAAGTGTAGAAACCAAATAAATAGGAGTAGAAAATTAGGAGGCAAATAAATGATTAAAAGCATCAAGAAAATAACAAAAGCAAAAGCAACCACAGATGGCGCAGGTGTCCCTTTATTTAGAGTATTCGGCTATTATGAAGTACCAGAATTTGATCCTTTTTTAATGCTGGATTATTTTAGAAATGAGGACAGCAGCAGCGCAGCAGCAGGATTTCCTTGGCATCCCCATAGAGGTATTGAAACCATCTCCTATATGCTAAGAGGTGCTATGGAGCATGAAGATAGCATTGGTAACAAAGGCATTATTTCCGCGGGTGATGTTCAATGGATGACAGCAGGCAGTGGCATTATCCATCAAGAAATGCCTCAAGTAAGTCCAGAAGGTTTAGAAGGTTTTCAATTCTGGCTTAACCTGCCCTCAAAAGATAAGATGATTGACCCTGCATATATGGAAGTAAAAGGTCACCTCATACCCACTTATGAAGCAGAAGGGGTAAAAATTAAGCTCATCAGTGGCAATTATGGAGGACTGAAAGGTCCCATCGACAAAGAAAGTCTGGGCGTTAGCTTACTCGATATTCGTCTCCAAGGAGGCACTGAATTTCATTATGACCTCACACTAGATAAAAATATTTTTGTATTTGTGTTCTCAGGACAAGGAAGCTTTGACGAATCACAGCAAATCATTTCAGAAAAAATCGCCCTTTCATTTGGCGATGGAGATCAATTGAAAGTCAAAGCCCACACCGATCTCAGCTTCATACTGGGCATAGGCGTACCCATTGGTGAACCTGTTGCTTGGCATGGCCCGGTTGTTATGAATACCCATGAAGAAATCGTTCAAACCTTCAAAGAACTTGACGAAGGCACCTTCATCAAAAAAGGGAGGAAATAACCATGAAAACCATGCCCATCCTTTTCGTGGGCCATGGGTCACCTATGAATGCCATTGAAGAAAATGAATACACTCAGAACTGGAAAAACATATCTCTAGAAATCCCCAAACCAAAAGCCATCCTTTCCATTTCTGGTCACTGGTTTACACCTGGAACTCGAACCACCGACAATCCACACCCCAAGGTCATCAACGATATGTACGGCTTCCCCCAAGCCCTCTATGACGTCAACTATACAGCTCCTGGTGCACCTGAATTAGCCCATGAAACCGCTGAACTGATCGGAAAAAACGTGATCATAGACAACACCTGGGGCATTGACCACGGGACCTGGTCCGTGCTTAACATCATGTACCCACAAAAAGACATCCCAGTATACCAACTCAGTATCGATCAAAAATTGTCACCACTCGCCCACTATGAAATAGGGCAACACTTAAAATCTCTCAGAGATAAAGGCGTCCTAATCCTTGGCAGTGGGAATGTGGTTCATAACTTACGAGCCGTCAGCTTCTCGGAAAAAGGCGGTTATCAATGGGCCAACCAATTTGACGACTATATCCAAGATCAAATAACCGTAAAAAACTACGAAAATGTCCTAGACTACAAAAGCCAAGGACAATCGGCCGAGCGCAGTGTCCCAACAACGGACCATCTAGACCCCTTATTCTATATTCTCGGCGCCTCAAATAAAAACGACTCTATTAAGATTTTTAACAATTCTCGTATGGCAGGATCTCTTTCAATGACTTCTTACCTGTTTTCTGAAACGTAACAACTTAACGCATAGCCTCAAAACAAGATTGCCAATTATGACAATCTTGTTTTGTTTTTGGAATGGTAAAGCCAAGAAGTTCCTGTTATAATAGGGGTATTGAAGAATTCAGGAGGAAAAAAATGTTTCATATTGAAAAAGAAGTGTATAGCTCTAAGGGAGCTTTTTATAAAGATTTATTGCTACAGGCAAAAGGTTTAATAGAAGGGGAGACTGACTTAATCGCAAATTTAGCCAACGTCTCTTCATTGCTTTTCAATTTAATGGATGACGTCAACTGGGCAGGTTTTTACTTGCACAAAGAGAGCCAATTGGTGCTTGGTCCTTTTCATGGTAAACCAGCCTGTATCAGAATTCAGTTTGGAAAGGGTGTTTGTGGCACCGCCGCTGCAACAGGAGTGACCCAGGTGGTTCAAGACGTTCATGCATTTCCTGGACATATCGCTTGTGATGGGGATACCCAGTCAGAAATTGTTGTGCCGATGTTTCAAAATCAAGCATTCATTGGTGTTTTAGACATTGATAGCATAGCCCTAGGGAAATTCGATGATGAGGATCGTCTTTATCTTGAACAGCTCATTCAAATGCTTATGGAAGGTTGTAGAATATAAATGTTGGACCATAAAACCCTATTTAATTATGCCATATTAACCGGAGAATTGATGTTGAGAAATGGTGCAGAGACTTCTAGAGTGGAAGACACCATTAATCGGATTTTAGGGACTTCACAATTTACCACAGTGGAATCCTTTGTTACGCCAACGGGTATTTTTGTAACCCTAGATGACCCATCAATTGATATGATCACCATTGTAAAAAGGATCCACAATAGAGAAGTGCATCTGTACCGTGTGGCACTTGCCAACGATCTGTCTAGAAAGTTTTGTACGGGAGAGGTGGACTTAGAGACGGCTCTGGTGAGTCTTGAGTCTATTAGAAAGGAACTACCTTATCCACATTTGATTATGATTTTAGCCAAAAGCTTTGGTGCGGGCTGCTTTACGGTTGTGTTTGGTGGTAATGAGAAGGATATGATGGCGGCCTTTATTGTCGGTATATTTTTAAGCCTCACCCAGATTTTTCTTGCCAAGTTTGATACCTCAAAGTTTTTTGTGGACATCATAGGAGGTGCCTTGGTTGCTGCAGTTGGTATCCTTTTATTTCATTATGGACATTTAGGAAATAATTTTGATTTGATTATCATAGGTGGTATTATGCCCTTGGTACCAGGTGTGGCTTTAACCAACGCCATACGGGATACCATTCAAGGGGATTTATTATCGGGCATTTCAAGAACAGCGGATGCATTTATTATTGCCATGTCCGTAGCCGTTGGTGTGGGAAGTATCCTCAAATTTTACAATGAAGTGATTGGAGGGATCTTATTGTGATCATTCAAATCATAGCAGCTTTTTTAGGTACTTTAGCCTTTTCTGTCATGTTTAATGTATCTAGATATCAACTCATCTATTGTGGAGCAGTTGGAGGCATTGGCTGGTTTGTCTATTTGGTGACCTTCAGAGAGTCAGAGGATATTGTTTTTGCTTCTTTTGTAGCTGCAGTGGTCATAAGCATCATTTCTCATGTTTTATCGAAGGCTTTAAAAAATCCAGTGACCATTTATCAAATAGGTGGTATCTTCCCCCTTGTTCCTGGAGCAGGTCTTTATAAAACTCTTTATTTTATTGTGAGAGATGATTACACACAAGCCACTTATTATCTCTATCAAACCTTGCAAATTGCTGGAGGTATTGCAGTTGGCATGGTACTGATTGCTTCCATCAATCGTTTGATTTATAGAAAGAAGGAGCAATTAGATGACCCCATTTACTCAGGCAGTCCTAGAGATCATTCAAAAAATACCCGAAGGTAAAGTCATGACCTACGGACAAATCGCCACTCTTGCAGGTCAAAAACGGGGAGCCAGACAAGTCGTCAGAATTCTCCATAGCATGAGTCGGCTTCATGACCTGCCTTGGCACCGGGTTGTTAATAAAAGTGGGTGCATAGGGATACCAGAAAAGGAGGGTTATCTCCTTCAAAAGGCATTACTTCAGAGTGAAGGGATCACTTTTTCTTCTGAAGATTTGATCGATTTAAAACAATTTCTTTATTGACAACATCTAGCCCCCTAAGCTATACTAGGAATAGTTAAAAATTCAAAGAAAGTGAGGTTACGTCATATGATGATTTTAAAACAAGTTAAAGATCGAACACAATTTGGCAGAGTAATGAATATCGATGTAACCTATGCTCAATGATTTTAAATTAGTTTAATCATGTAGCCATAGGATACAATTCCTATGGCTTTTATATGTTCTTTTTTAAAGGCCTATAGAACCATTGCGTGTTCTTGTGGCCTTTTTTTGTCGTAGGAAAGCTGTATCACATATGAGCGTTAAAGGAGAGGAATATGCTAAGAATAGTTAGAAAGTTATTAACCCCATACCTCGGGATGAAAAGAGAGATTTACATTATCACCATATCCAAAACCATCAATGCCATGGGTGCCTTGATTGGTCCGTTCATGACACTGTTACTGAGCCAAAAAATTGGTTTATCCAGTGGGCAGACAGGACTTTATGTAGCTGTTGTTGGACTTTTACATATACCATCCAGCTTAATTGGCGGCAAGTTATCAGATACCATAGGAAGGAAAAAAGTATTGGTAGGATTTGAAATGCTGGCCGCCATCGGTTACATCTCTTGCTATTTTTTAGAACCTACGATGATCATGGTCTATGTGCTCATGGCCTCCTCTGTGTGTTTTGGCATAGCAGGACCGTCCCATGACGCCATGACTGCGGATCTAACAACACCAGAGCAGAGGCAAGGTGCTTTTTCACTGAGCTATTTAGGTTTCAATTTTGGATTTGCCATCGCTCAGGTATTTGCTGGGCATCTTTTCGAAGACTATTACAAGCTCTTATTCATCATGGATGCTGGAACGGCCCTAA